>JAISWA010000037.1 GCA_031271275.1 Clostridiales bacterium
CATTCCTACTGCACCTTCGACCCCGCCAACTTCGACGCGTATGGCGTCAACACTTTCCAAATGGGAATGCCGCTGCAACTGTTGGACGGCACCTACTACACCCTGTTGGAAATTTTAAACTATCAGCAGCCTTCCACCGTGGTGCTCGACCTGTACTGGTACGTGCTCGAAATGGACTTTGACGCGCAGCAAATGGATATGTTTTTTGAGGTGCTGCAAAACGAGGAATTAAAGAAGCGGTACATCGACGAGGTGCTGCCCCTTAACGAGAAAATAAAATTCAACTTGAAGCCCGTGCGCTATCAGGCGGATTTTTTCGCATTCGCCAATGAAAAGCTGCTGAACGTTATCGCCTACCGGCTCGGTTTGAAGCGGACGTTTACCCACAACCCGGGCGAGGAATATTACAAGGGCCGGGGCTATGTCTATTACGATTACCTGATGGCGGAAAGCCAGTACGCGGAAGTCAGCACCCAACCCTATACGGATATGCGGGACTGGGATTTTAACCCCAAGCAGGAAAAGTATCTGGGGAAAATCGCGGATATGTGCGAGGAGCGCGGAATACGGCTGATTCTGACCACCGCGCCGGTTTCAAACGTACAGTTCGGCAGGATGTTGAATTACGAGGATTTTCACGGGCGGGTCGCGGAATTTGCCGCGGAGCGCGGGCTGCCGTACCTGGATTTTAATTTGGTGAATCAGGAACAGGGCTTGTTTGACGACGAAAGCTTCTTTGACGCGGGGCATTTGAACGACAGGGGCGTGAAGATAGCGGACGGGTATTTTATGGATTGGCTGATGAAGAACGGGGGGAAAACCGCCGAAAAGACATAGGAATGGCGGTAAGACGCGCCCTAAGTAAAATATTCTTTCAAATCGTTAAAAATTAAACTCCCCAATCGGGTGATGCCTCCAAATAAATGGATTTGCATTAAATCCCGTATTGCGGAGATTTTTTTATTTTCCAAAGCGGAGAGTATGTCTTCATGCTCAGAAACGATCGCTTCAAAATTTTTAATCTCCACGATGTCCAACATCCTGAACCGCGTATAGTGGCAGTCTAATTTTTGTATACATTCCCACAAATATTCCTTGCGAACAGCCCTGAACCATATTTCGTGAAGCTGACTGTCCAACAGGTAGAACTGTTTGGCGGAAAAATCAGCGTTTTTCAAAAGCCGCCGCGAAGCTTCTATACAGTGGCGTATTTTCTCAATTTCAAAATGATTAATAGATTTTATGAAATCTTCTATCACGAAACTTTCCACTGCCATGCGTTGGTATATAAGCTGATTAATAATATTAAAGTCCATACGCGTAACCTGCGTACCCTTATAAGGCGTAACCGTCACCAACCCGCTTATCCTCAGCTCTTGCAAAACGCTTCGGATAGGGGAACGCGAAACCCCGAACCGTAAGCAAAGGGCGTTTTCGCTCAAAAGTTCCCCAGGCTTTATCTGAAGCGTGATAATTTCATTTTCCAAAATTTTAAAAATTTCCGCGCTGGACATAGCGGCACTCATCTGGGAAACTCCTTCTATACAGGCGGCGTTAACGTTTAAACGTTCGCTTCGCGCTCGTCCCTCTCGCGCCCGTTTACACGTCATTTTCACCGACTATATAATGTGAATACAAGATAATACGTTTCAGTTTTGCACATGTTTTTTAATCTGTCAAGAACGCGGATTACCTTTTAATCTTTAAATTTCTTACTGATGCCCGGGCAAAGGATTAAAAAACCGTAAGAAAATGGGATGGGGTATTGACTTATTAATCTGTCTCAAGGATAATATGAATACAAGTGGAAAGCCTCTTGTTAAAAATCCAAAGAAACATCTTTAAAAAGGCTGTTTTCGTTGGATACAAGGCTTGGCGCTTTGGGCCAAGCGCGTACAAGAAGGTTCTCCCACACATAGAATAAGGGAGTGTGTCAAATGAAAAAAGTTATCGCACTGGTACTTGCCGCTTTAATGCCGTTGGCAATGGCAGCGTGCGGCGGCGGCGGGTCAACCGCGCAAACCACCGCCGCGACAACGGTCGCGACAACGGCCGCGACGACCGAGGCGACCACCGCCGCAACAACGGCGGCGCCGGAAGTAAACGTTGCTTCGGCAAACATCATTCTGGGTCACTTCGGCGCCCCAGGCGAACCGGTAACCGAAGCGGCGGAGCTGTTTAAGAAAACGGTCGAAGACCTCTCAAACGGGGCAATCACCGTTGAAATTCACGGCGCGAGCGTATTGGGGAACGCGAAGGAAATGGCTGAGCAAACAGAAATCGGCGCGATTCAAGCCTGCTTAATTTCCGAGGGCTCGTTAGACAAATATGACCTTCGCTACGCGTTGGTTGGCTCGCCTTATCTTTACAGCAGTTATGACCATGCCTACGCGGTGGTGGACGGGCCCTTTGCGGATTGGGTTCGCGACGGCACACTGGAATCCAAGGGCTTACATAATCTGGGGCCTTGGGATTACGGGTTCCGCTGTCTGACTAATTCTGTCCGTGAAGTCAAAACACCGGCGGATGTCAGCGGCTTAAAAATCAGAACCCCGCTTGAGATTCAAAAGGTCGCGTGTTTTGAGTCGATGGGGGCGGACGTATCCCAGATAAACTTTAACGAGCTTATCACCGCCCTCAAGCAAGGCACGGTAGACGGACAGGAAAACCCGCTTTCCACCATTTTTAACAACAGCATGTGGGAAGCGAACCAGACATACCTCAGCTTGACCCGCCACACGTGGGAAGCCGTCAACCTGACGGTAAGCAATACCTGGTGGACGGGTCTTGACGATACCCAGCGCGGTATGATTGAAGAAGCGCACGCTACGGCGCGTGATTTTATGCGCAACGCGGTTCAAAGCGGCGAACAGGACTACATCACTAAGTTGGCCGACGCCGGGGTTACGGTAACCGAAATTGATATGGCGGAATTCCAAGCCGCGATGACGCCCGCTTATGAAAGAATTGCGGAGTATGTGGGCAGTCAGGATGATATGGATAAATTCCTTGAAATGGTGGCGGATATAGCGCCTTAACAAAAACCGGGGCTGCTGCAAAATTGCGGAAATCGCAAGTGCAGCGGCCCTTTTTGTTTTACAAATCATTTATAAGATGGCGGGTGGCTTGTATGATTGCATTGGTTGTGTGCGTGATATTAATCGCGCTTATGATTGTGGGCGTACCGGTTTGCATGGCGATGGGCATCACAAGCGCCGGCGTGTTTGCCGCGTTGGGCAATATTGATATCTTGGCGGTTATGGCGCAGCGTATTTATAACGGAACCACCGGCTTTACCCTTTTGGCTATCCCATTTTTTATTCTTGCGGGCAACTTGATGAACACCGGAGGCATTACCGACAGAATATTTAATTTTGCCAAGGCGATGGTGGGCCACTGGCCCGGGGGCTTGGGACAGGTGAATATTATGTCCAGCGTGATTTTCTCGGGCATGTCGGGCGCGGCCGTGGCCGACGCGGCGGGGCTTGGCGTTATTGAAATGAAAGCCATGGACGACGCGGGTTATGACCACACCTTTTCCGCCGGCATCACCGCCGCGTCTTCTACCATCGGCCCTGTCATACCGCCGTCAATTCCTTTTGTCGTTTACTCGGCGTGTACGGGGGTTTCTGTCAGCAAATTGTTCGCCGCGGGGTTTATACCCGGTTTTCTGATGGCGCTCGCGATGGCGGTGTGCGTATACGTAATGTCAAAGCGCAAAGGTTTTCCCGTAGGCGTAAAAACGGCCTGGCGCTTGCGTTTAAAATATTTTTGGCAGGCTATTCCAAGCTTGCTTACGGTCGTTATCATCATAGGCGGCATATGGGGCGGTTATTTCACGGCCACGGAAGCCGCCATCGTCGCTACTTTCTACGCGCTGTTTTTAAGCGCGGTGGTTTACCGGCAGGTAAAAGTAAAAGACATTTTTAAAATAATTTACGAAAGCCTGATAACTAGCTGCAAGACCTTGTTCATTATAGCCGTGGCCAACTTCCTGGCGTATTTCATGATGCACCAGAGAATACCCAACCAGGTGATTAACGGTTTATTAAGCCTCACAAGCAACCCCGTGTTTCTTATTTTACTCATCATATTCGTATTAATTATACTGGGTATGTTCTTGGAGGGTACGGCGGTTATCCTTATCGTCACCCCTATTTTCATGCCTATTGTGCAATCAATCGGCATGGACCTTGTGCAATTCGGCGTTGTGGTGATACTGGCTTCCATGATTGGCCTTTTGACCCCGCCGGTGGGTATGAGCCTTTACGCGGTGTGCTCCATAACCCGGTGTACGCTTATACAGCTTTCAAAAGAAGTGTTGCCGTATGTAATAGGCATTGCGATTGTCATGTTGGCCTGCGCGTTTTGGTCTCCTCTGTGCCTGTTTATACCGAATCTGATTGGGTAATATGAAGGAGGGATGCTTGTGGAAACGATAAAAAGAATCGATGATATCTTCGCAAAGATATTAAAAACATTGACGGTTACATTTTGCGTGACCATTGCGATTATCCTGTTTATTCGCGTGATTATCCGGTTTTTGCCTTTTGTTATTTCGTTGGCCTGGACGGATGAAATTGTGGAATGGATGATGGCTTGGATGATATTTACGGCGGCTACGGTTATTACGCGTGACGGTGGGCATTTCCGCGTGGACTTGATTGAGTCTAAGCTGAAGGGTAACGCCAAGCATTTTTTAAACATGGCTATCTCTTTAATCGGGCTTAGTTTTGTGGTGATATTGTTTTATTATTCTCTGAAACTAACGTTATCAACCACGCAGTTTTCACCCATACTAAAACTGCCCACCAGTGTCTTTTACCTGTGTATGCCGTTAAACAGTTTTTTGATAGGGGTTTATACTGTGCGTGATATTGTGCGCAGCGCCCTTTCAATATATCGCGGCCGTTCATAAAATCTTGTGCTATCTCCCCGTGACAGTGGCATATCTTATGTCATGAGGGGGGAATTCCGCATGAAAATCACCCGCGTCACCACCCGCCCGCTTAGCGCGGCGCTGAAAAAACCTTTTATTACGGCAAAACGCGCCGTTGAAAAACTGGAAAATATCCTCGTTACGGTACATGCTGCCGATTTAGCGGGTTACGGCGAGGCGGCCTGCGCGCGGGAAGTGACGGGCGAAACGCAGGGCTCCGTAGCGGAAGCGGTGCACCAACATATCGCTCCGGCGATAATCGGGGCCGACCCGCGGGATATCCATGATATTTCCCGCAGGATATCGAAAGCGGTCGAAGGGAACAGCGCCGCGAAATGCGGCGTCGAATGCGCGGCGTATGATTTGTTCGCGAAAACCCTCGGCGTGCCGCTTTACCGGGCGTTGGGCGGAAGCGTTAACACTTTGGCAAACGATATCACCATAAGCGCGGACACCGAGGAAGAAATGATAAAAGACGCGCTTTCCGCATTGGAAGCCGGATTCAAAACGTTAAAAATCAAACTCGGGCGCTTTCCGGAAACCGACGGGCAAACTTTGATTAATATTTGGCGCTCCATCCTCGGTTATTATCCGCGGGAAAACCCTGACCGGGACGAGTCGGCTTCAAGGGCGGTTTCGCCTGTCAGCCGCCCCGCTTTGCGCGTTGACGCCAATCAGGGGTGGACGCCCGGCATCGCGCTTCAATTTATGCGAAAATGGGACAGTGAGAACACGCCCGTCGAATTGATAGAACAGCCCGTACCCGCGGACGACCTCTCCCGCCTCTCGTTTGTGACCTCCCACGCCAAATTCCCGGTTTACGCCGACGAAAGCGTTTTCTCCGCCCGGGACGCGCGGGAAGTGTTGGAGCGCCGCGCCGCCAACGGAGTCAATATAAAACTCGCCAAGTCCGGCGGGATTGCCGAAGCCTGGCGAGTTAAAACCCTGTGCGATATATACGGCGCGCATTGCCTGGTAGGGTGCGTGTTGGAAAGCCGCCTCGGCGCTTCGGCGGCGGCGCATTTCGCCGCTGCGGCAGGGATAACCCGCGTTGACCTCGACGGTCCGTTCTTGCTCGCGGAAGACCCGTTCACCGGCGGGCCGGTTTTCCAAGGCGGCGATATCCGTTTTACCGAAGAACCCGGCATCGGGCTTGAACCAACCGGGAAATGGCGGGAACCTTCGGCGGGCGAAATTGAAACGGCCCGCTCATCCAGTGAATAGCCATATGATCTGCCCCGACCCCTTACAGCCAGGCGACAGGGTGGCGATATTGGCGCCCTCCGGCCCCTGCGACGGGTCTTTTTTAGTTCCCGCCGTAAAGTCCCTCGAAAAGCTCGGACTTCGCGTTCACGTAACGGAAAGCTGCCGCAGCCGTCACGGGTACCTCGCCGGAAGCGACGCGCTGCGGGCGGCGGATGTCAACGGCGCGTTCGCCGACCGGGACATTCGCGGCATTTTCGCGCTGCGGGGCGGGTACGGTTCTCAACGTATACTTCCCCTGCTCGACTTTGGCATGATACGCCGCCACCCGAAAGTTTTCGCGGGGTACAGCGACGTTACCGCCCTGCACACCGCGTTCAGCCAACTTTGCGGTTTTGTCACCTTCCACGCGCCCATGCCCGCGACGGAACTCCGCGACGGAATCGCCGACGACTTCACCCTGCGCTCGCTCACGGACACGCTTTTCCGTCCGCTTGTTCCGATACCTTTCCCCATGCCAAAGGGTCATCAAATGGAAACCCTTGCCCCGGGCCGCGCGGAAGGCTGTTTAACCGGGGGCAACCTTTCCCTGCTCGCGTCGTCCCTCGGCACGCCCTATGAATGGGACGCCGCAGACCGCATTATCTTTATGGAAGAAGTCAACGAGGAGCCGTACCGTATCGACCGGCTGCTCCTTCAACTCAAACTCGCGGGGAAATTCCGCCGCGCAAAGGGAATAATCCTCGGCGGGTTCCACCCGGAGGATGTTGATTCGCTGCGCATGGCGATAGACGAGCTGCTTGTGCCGGAGGGC
>JAISWA010000049.1 GCA_031271275.1 Clostridiales bacterium
CAGCAGCTTGGCGACTCAGAATGACAGCGTTTTACTGCTCAGAATACAGCGCCTTGGCGACTCAGAATGACAGCGCCTTGGCATCACACAAATTACTCGATAATCGTAACCACCGAGCCCGCGCCCACGGTCTTGCCGCCTTCGCGGATAGCGAAGCGCACGCCCTGTTCCATGGCGATGGGGGTGATAAGCTCAACGGTCATTTCAATGTTGTCGCCGGGCATACACATTTCCACGCCCGCCGGCAGGGTGATAACGCCGGTAACGTCGGTGGTGCGGAAATAGAACTGCGGGCGATAGTTGTTGAAGAAGGGCTTATGCCGTCCGCCTTCGGACTGGGAAAGCACGTACACCTGCGCGGTGAACTTCGTGTGCGGGGTGATGGTGCCGGGTTTGGCGAGCACCTGCCCGCGCTCAATGTCTGTACGGGCTACGCCGCGAAGCAGAAGACCCGCGTTGTCGCCGGCGGAAGCCTGGTCCAACAGCTTGTGGAACATTTCGATACCGGTTACGACGACTTTGCGTTTTTCCTGCGTCAAGCCGACAATTTCCACTTCGTCTTGAATTTTAAGCGTACCGCGCTCCACACGGCCGGTGGCGACGGTGCCGCGCCCGCTGATGGAGAATACGTCCTCCACCGGCATAAGGAACGGCTTGTCGGTATCGCGGACGGGGTCTTCGATATACTTGTCTACGACTTCGAACAATTCGATAATCTTGTCGCCCCAGGAACTGGACGGGTCTTCCAACGCTTTAAGCGCGGAACCCTGAATGATGGGGGTGTCGTCGCCGGGGAACTGGTACTCGTTGAGCAGGTCGCGGATTTCCATATCCACAAGCTCCAAGATTTCCGGGTCGTCAACCATGTCGCACTTGTTCATGAAAACAACGATGCGGGGTACGTTAACCTGACGCGCCAACAGGATGTGCTCGCGGGTCTGCGCCATAACGCCGTCGGTGGCGGCAACCACAAGGATGGCGCCGTCCATCTGCGCCGCGCCGGTAATCATGTTCTTGACATAGTCGGCGTGGCCGGGGCAGTCAACGTGCGCGTAGTGGCGGTTGGGGGTCTCGTACTCCACGTGGGTGGTGGAAATGGTGATACCGCGCGCCTTTTCTTCCGGCGCTTTGTCAATTTTATCGAAAGGAACAAACTCGCCCAGTTTGTAACGCTCATGCAGCGTTCTGGTGATGGCGGCTGTCAATGTGGTTTTACCGTGGTCGATATGACCGATGGTACCGATGTTGACATGGGGTTTGGTCCTTTCAAACTTAGCTTTGCCCATGACTTTTCCTCCTAATTTTCAAATAATTTTCTTTAAAAATTGCGTAAAGTATAGCATAATTAAGTTTTAATGCAACGACGGTTTAATCGTCGGCTTGCAGTTTACCCATGGCTTTTTCCTGCACCGACTTGGGCACAGGCTCGTAATGGTGCACTTCCATGGCGTACACGCCGCGCCCCTGGGTCTTGGAGCGCAGGTCGGTGGCGTAACCGAACATTTCCGCCAACGGCACGAACCCGTGAATCACCTGGGAAGTCCCGTGGGCTTCCATGCCCTCGATTTTACCCCTGCGGCTGTTAAGGTCTCCGATAACGTCGCCCATATAGTCCTCGGGCACGGTTACGTCCACCTTCATAATCGGCTCAAGCAACACCGGGTCGCCCTTGCGCATGGCGTCTTTGAACGCCATTGAACCGGCGATTTTGTACGCCAGTTCCGACGAGTCCACGTCGTGGTAGCTTCCGTCGTACAGGATGGCGCGCACGCCGAGCACCGGATATCCGCCGATGATGCCGCTTTGCATCGCTTCCTGAATGCCGTTGTCGATGGGGGCGATAAATTCCTTGGGGATTGCCCCGCCCACGATTTTATTGACAAATTCGTAGTTCTTGTCTTTGTCGTTGGCGTCCATGGGCTCAAAAATAATCTTACAGTGACCGTACTGACCCCTGCCGCCGGTTTGTTTGACATAGCGACCTTCCACGTCGGCGGATTTGCGGAAGGTCTCGCGGTAGGCCACCTGTGGCTTGCCCACGTTGGCTTCCACTTTAAACTCGCGGAGTAGCCGGTCTACGATAATTTCCAGATGCAGTTCGCCCATGCCGGAAATAATGGTCTGACCGGAATCCAAGTCGGTATAGGTTTTAAAAGTCGGGTCTTCTTCCGACAACTTGGAAAGGGCTATGCCCATCTTGTCGCGGCCCGCTTTTGTCTTTGGCTCGATCGCCACGGAGATAACGGGGTCGGGGAAATTCATGGACTCAAGCACCACCGCGTTGTTCTCGGTGCAAAGGGTATCGCCGGTGGTGGTAAACTTTAAGCCGACGACCGCCGCGATATCCCCCGCGCAAACCTTGTCCACGTCTTCCCGGTGGTTGGCGTGCATGAGCAAAATGCGACCCATGCGCTCCTTCTTGTCTTTCACCGAGTTGTAAACATAGGAGCCCGCGCTTAGCGTGCCGGAATACACCCGGAAGAACGCCAACTTCCCTACGAACGGGTCGTTCATAATCTTGAAAGCAAGCGCCGAGAAAGGCTCGTCGTCACTGGACTTGCGCTCCACTTCCGTTTCCGACCGGGGGTCGTGGCCCTTAATCGGCGGGATATCGGTGGGCGCGGGCAAATAAGCCACAATGCCGTCCAACAGTTTTTGCACGCCTTTGTTCTTGTACGCGGAACCGCAGAAAACCGGGGTAATAGAAGTAGCGATGCAGGCGCGGCGCAGGGCCGCTTTAAGCTCGCTTACCTCCGGCTCCTCGCCGGACAAATATTTTTCCATCAGCTCGTCGTCGGTTTCCGAAATAGATTCCACCAGGCGCGTGCGGTAGTCTTCCGCCTGCGCGCGCATACCCTCCGGTATTTCTTCCTCGGAGAACGCCACGCCAAGCTCGTCCTGATATATATAGGCTTTCATTGCGAATAAGTCGATCACGCCGGTAAACGTGTCCTCCGCGCCGATGGGAAGTTGTACGGGAACCGGGTTCGCGCCGAGGCGCTCGCGGATCATTTTGACCACGTTCAGGAAATCCGCGCCCATCGTGTCCATCTTATTGACGAAGGCGAGTCGCGGTACCCCGTAGCGGTCGGCCTGACGCCACACGGTTTCCGACTGGGGCTCTACGCCGCTTTTGGCGCAAAAAACGCCCACGGAACCGTCGAGCACGCGCAAGGAACGCTCCACTTCCACGGTGAAGTCCACATGGCCGGGCGTGTCGATGATATTGATACGGTGGTTCTCCCATTGGGTAGTGGTAGCGGCGGAGGTAATGGTAATACCGCGCTCCTGCTCCTGCGCCATCCAGTCCATTGTCGCCGTGCCTTCATGGGTGTCGCCCATTTTGTAATTGCGACCGGTGTAATACAGGATGCGTTCGGTGAGCGTAGTCTTACCCGCGTCTATATGCGCCATTATGCCGATGTTACGGGTCTTTTCCAACGGGAAATTTCTTTCAGACACAAAAATTCACTCCAAACAGATTTACCACTTATAATGACCGAACGCCCTGTTGGCGTCCGCCATTTTGTGCGTTTCTTCTTTTTTACGGACGGCTCCGCCGGTGCTGTTCGCGGCGTCCAACAATTCGTTGGCAAGCCGGTCTATCATGGTTTTTTCGCTGCGCTTCCGCGCGTAGCCCACCAACCAACGCAGCCCGAGCGCCTGACGGCGGTCCGGCTTGATTTCGATAGGCACCTGGTACGTTGCGCCGCCAACGCGACGGGCTTTGACTTCCAACACCGGCATGATATTGCCGAGGGCTTCCTCAAAGACGTCAAGCGCCGGGGCGCCCCGTTTCTCCGCGACCTTTTCGAAGGCTTCGTAAACAATCTTCTGCGCTACGCCTTTTTTGCCGTCCAACATGACCGTGTTGATCAATTTGGACACCACTTTGCTTTTGTAAAGCGGGTCCGGCAAAATTGAGCGCTTGGCTACATGACCTTTACGTGGCACGATGCTTCCCTCCTTAACATAAGATTAAGTTCACAGGTACTCGTGTTTTCCACACGTTTCGCGCCGTCAACTGCATATATACTTTCACCTGATTACAGGGATATGGTTTATTTACAGATGCGAGCGCATGATAAAACTATTTCTTCTTGGGCCGCTTCGCCCCGTACTTGGAGCGGGCCTGACCGCGCTTTGCCACGCCGGCGGTATCGAGCGTACCGCGGATGATGTGGTAACGCACGCCCGGAACGTCCCTGACGCGGCCGCCCCTGATAAGCACGACACTGTGCTCTTGCAGGTTATGGCCTTCCCCGGGGATGTAGCAAGTCGCTTCCATTTGGTTTGAAAGGCGCACACGGGCAATTTTACGCAGGGCGGAATTGGGCTTCTTGGGGGTTTGCGTCTTGACATAAGTGCAAACGCCGCGCTTTTGCGGGGACGATTGGTCCGTCTGGCGGCTCTTGACAGTGTTAAGCCCTTTTTGCAGCGCGGGGGCCTTTGATTTCTTGCCCACGGACTTGCGGCCTCTCTTTACCAGTTGGTTGAAAGTCAGCATTGATTCACCTCCTTCTGAAAATTTTTACACATTTAAAAAGCGGGCATTAGCCCTCTTGAAACAACCTGAAACTTCTATCACCGGTTAACTGAAACGTCAAGGATTTTTTGAAAAGCCCCCATTCGGAAAGCACGAAAAGGGGTTGATTTTTACATGCCGAGCAGAGTACAAAGCGGCTCTGCCGCTTGTTTTCCGCGATTCGTCATAGGAAACTGCACATTGCGCGTTCAGCAGGCTCCAGTGATGAACGCTATAATCAAGCAGTTTCCTATGACATAAAAAAAGCTTTCCCCGAACCACAGCGCGATAAGCGCCCCCGCGCAAAGGAACGGCCCGAACGCGATATACTCGT
>JAISWA010000070.1 GCA_031271275.1 Clostridiales bacterium
GGAAACGGAAATTTTGAACATGTTACTGGAACGGGGCAAAAAAAACGGCGTGCCGTCGCTTGAGATATGGGACGCCGAAAAACTGCGGGAACAGGAGCCAAACCTGAACAAAGACGCGCTGTGCGCGCTGTACGCGCCAACCGCCGCCGTGGTCAGCCCTTGGGAATATGCCTTGGCGTTGGCGGAAACCGCCGTATTAAACGGCGTCAGGCTTTTTTTGAATCATGAGGCGACCGCCATTGCAAGGGCAGAGGGCTGTTATCATATCCAGATTCGCAACGGCGGCGGATTGGAATGCAAAACGGTTGTCAACGCCGCCGGCCTTTATTCGGATGCCGTTCACAATATGACGGCGGAGCCTTCGTTTAAAATTTTACCCGATAAGGGCGAGTATTACCTGATGGACAAAAGCGAAGGGGAAACGGTCAGCCATGTGATTTTCCAATGCCCCACCCCAACGGGAAAGGGGACGCTGATTTCCCCCACCGTCCACGGGAACCTGATTGTGGGCCCCAACAACGAACCGCCGGCGGATAAAGACGACGTCTCCACTTCCGCCGCCGGGCTTGGGCAAGTGTCCCGCGCCGCCCGTAAAACCGTGCCGGATTTGAATCTGCGTTCCGCCATACGCACTTTCGGCGGAATCCGCGCCGCGAGCGATTCGGAGGATTTTATCATTGCCGAGGCAAAAGGCGCGCCGGGTTTTATCGACTTGGCGGGCATCAAATCCCCCGGGCTTACCGCCGCCCCCGCCATCGCTAAAATGGCGGCAGCGCTGCTCAAAAAATCCGGGTTGGAATTGACGGAAAAAGAAAACCACATCCGTACAAGGAAAAAAATACACTTTGCGGGATTAAACATTGCGGAAAAACAAAAACTAATTAGCGCGCGTCCCGAATACGGGCGCGTCATATGCCGCTGCGAAACCGTCACGGAGGGGGAAATACTGGACGCCATCCGTTCCCCCGTCCCTCCGGTCTCCGTCGAGGGGGTCAAGCGCCGCTGCAACGCGGGTATGGGGCGCTGTCAGGGCGGGTTTTGCGGGCCGAGGGTCGTGGAGCTGTTAAGCGCGGAACTGGGCGTGTCCCCCTTGGCGGTTCCGCAGGACAAAGCGGGAAGCTTTATTTTGGTATCTGAAACTAAGAAGGGCGGCTGTCATGGGTGAGCGGTATGATTTAGTGGTTATAGGCGGCGGGCCGGCGGGGCTCGCGGCGGCTTACGCGGCTTGGGAGCACGGGGTTAAAAGCATATTAATCGTGGAGCGCGACCGGGAACCGGGCGGAATCTTAAACCAATGCATACACAACGGGTTCGGGCTGCATTATTTTAAAGCCGAGCTGACGGGACCCGAATACGCCGCGCGGTTTGTGGCTTTAGTCAAAGGCACGGGGATTGAGTTCTCGCCGGACCCGATGGTCTTGGAGTTGACGCCGGGGCGCGAGGTGCATATCAGCAATAAAACGGAAGGGTACCGGGTGATACGGGCAGGCGCGGTTATTTTGGCTATGGGCTGCCGCGAGCGCACGCGGGGCGCCATTGCCATTCCCGGAGACCGGCCCGCCGGTATTTTTACCGCCGGAACCGCCCAACGATATGTCAACATGGAAGGCTATATGGTGGGTAAGCGGGTGCTGATTCTCGGTTCCGGCGACATCGGGTTGATTATGGCACGCCGGATGACGTTGGAGGGCGCGAAAGTGTTGGCGTGTGTGGAGCTGATGCCTTATTCCGGCGGGCTTACCCGCAACATTGTCCAGTGCCTTCAGGATTACGGCATTCCCCTTTACCTTTCCCATACGGTCGTGGACATTCAGGGTAAAAGCCGGTTGGAAAAAGTAATAGCCGCCAGGGTGGACGAAAACTTAAAACCCGTCGCGGGAACCGAAATATCCTTTGAATGCGACACGCTGCTGTTAAGCGTGGGGCTGATACCGGAAAACGAGCTTACGCGGAAGGCGGGCGTCACGATAGACCGGCGCACCGGCGGCGCGGTGGTGTATGAGAATATGGAAACCTCCGTTCCGGGGATTTTCGCCTGCGGGAACGTGGTGCATGTGCATGACTTGGTGGATTTTGTCACGGAAGAAAGCATCCGCGCCGGGAAAGCCGCCGCGCGGTACCTGACGGGGGGCGACAAGGGCGACAACGAAGCGATAGAAATTGAAACCGGCGCGGGCGTCTCTTATACCGTGCCGCAGAAAGTCCGCCCGGGGAACGTTTCCGGGGGGACGGACGTGTTTTTCCGGGTGAATCAGGTCTTTGCCAAAAGCGTTATCGCCGTAATAAGCGACGGGGAAACGGTTGCGCGTTTTAAAAGGGAACGGCTCGCCCCCGGCGAAATGGAGCGCATAAAAATCCCGGCGAAAGTGTTGGCGCAGGCGGGGCGCTCGGTTACCCTTGGCGTACAATGATGATGACTCAGAGGTGCTTATAGATGGAAGAAATAATTTGTATCGTATGCCCGAGGGGCTGTCACATGACGGTGGAAACGGAAGGCGGCTTCCGCGTAACAGGCAACGGTTGCGAACGCGGCGTCCAATACGCCCGGGATGAAATCACAAACCCCACGCGTATCATCACCTCCACGGTGAGGGTGTCGGATGCGCGCCTTCGCCGCTGCCCGGTCAAGCTGTCCGCGCCGATTCCCAAGGGGAAGATTTTTGAAGCCATGGGGACGTTGGACGAAGTGGTTTTAAACCTGCCTATCCGGGCGGGCCAGGTGGCGGTTTCAAACGTGTGCGGCACCGGCGTTGATTTTATAACCACCGCGGAAATGCATATAAGCGGTTGAATTCTCACCGTATGTATAGAAAGGAGATTTTTATGAGCAGGTACATTTTGGCGTTGGATCAGGGAACCACCAGTTCAAGGGCAATTTTGTTCAACGATGAGCAGGAGATCGTAAGCTCGGCTCAACGGGAATTTGCCCAGTATTATCCCCGCGAGGGCTGGGTGGAGCATGACCCCATGGAAATTTACGCCACGCAGTACGCCGTAATGACGGAGACGCTGACCAAAAGCGGGATTAATATCGGCGACTTGGCGGGCATCGGCATTACCAACCAACGGGAGACGACCATACTGTGGGACAAAAACACGGGGAAGCCCGTCTACAACGCCATCGTATGGCAGTGCCGGCGCACAGCCGATATTATCGACGGGTTAAAGGCCCGGGGACTGGAAGAATACATACGCGCAACCACCGGGCTTGTGCCGGACGCGTATTTTTCCGGGACGAAAATCAAATGGATACTGGACCATGTGGAAGGCGCGCGGGAAAAAGCGGCTGCGGGCGAAGTGCTGTTCGGCACGGTGGACAGTTGGCTGGTGTGGAAGCTGACCGGCGGCGCGGCGCATATCACCGACTACACCAACGCGTCCCGCACCATGCTCTACGATATCAACCGCCTCTGTTGGGACGAAAAGCTTCTGGACGCGCTTGAAATCCCCGCGGCGTGCCTGCCGAAGGTCATGGACAGCAGCGGAATATACGGGTACACCAACATCATGGGCAGAGACATTCCCATCGCGGGAATCGCCGGGGACCAACAAGCCGCGTTATTCGGGCAAGGCTGCTTCGAAGCGGGGGAAAGCAAAAACACCTACGGCACGGGTTGCTTCCTGCTGATGAACACGGGGGAAAAAGCGTGCGTAAGCGCCAACGGCTTGCTTACGACCATCGCCATAGGGTTAAACGGAAAAGTACGGTACGCCCTGGAGGGCAGCATCTTTGTCGGTGGCGCGGTAATCCAATGGCTGCGGGACGAACTGCGCTTCTTTAACGAAAGCTCCGACGCGGAATATTACGCGAAAAAGGTAAAGGACACCGGCGGGGTCTACCTTGTGCCGGCGTTTACCGGGCTTGGCGCGCCCCATTGGGACATGTACGCCCGGGGCTGCATGGTCGGGCTTACCAGGGGAACCAAGCGCGAGCACATCATACGCGCGGCGCAGGAATCTATCGCGTACCAAAGTTATGATTTGGTGACCGCCATGGAAAACGACACCGGGCTTCCGCTTCCGCTGCTAAAAGTAGACGGCGGCGCTTCCCGTGACGCGTTCCTGATGCAGTTTCAGGCGGATATTTTGAACAAGGAAGTCGTGTGTCCCACCATACGGGAATCCACCGCGCTTGGGGCGGCATACCTGACCGGATTGGCGGTGGGCGTATGGAACAGCCTTGACGAAATAAAAAGTCTCTGGAAACGCGACGTCACCTTCGAACCCAACATGGGCGGCGCGGAACGGGACAAACTGTTGACGGGATGGCACAAGGCGGTGGGCCGGAGCTTAGGATGGGAAAGGTAGCGATTCATTGCCGTTACACACCGTAAAAATTTCCGTCCGTCAGCTTGTGGAGTTTATTTTGCGCAGCGGGGACATAGACGTGGCGTACATGGGCGCGAACCGTGCCGCGGAGGGCACCCGCGCCCATCAGCGCGTGCAGCGGAAGAAAAAGGCGGAAGCCAAAGCGAATGGTTTTACCTACGAAAGCGAGGTTTTCCTGCAAACGGACTGCGCGCACCGGGATATTCTGTTTCATGTGGAAGGCCGCGCCGACGGCGTACAGCGCGCAAACGACGGCGAAATAACGGTGGAGGAAATCAAATCCACCCTCGGCGCGGTTCCCGCTTACGCGCCGGAGGAAAGCCACTGGCACTGGGCGCAGGCGAAGTGCTACGGGTATATGTACCTTAGCGGGGTTCAAACAGACGGCGAAACGCCGCGCGACGAAGAAACGCGCGCTAATCCGCCCCCGCCCGGTTTGCGCGTCTCCCTCACCTACTGCCAAATTGAGACGGAAACCACGCGCACTTTCTCCCTGTATTTCACCTGCGGGGAACTTAAATCATTTTTCCTTGCGCTGCTTGAAAAATACCACGCCTTCGCCCAAATGGACGCCGACCGTATCGAAGAACGCAACCGTACCGCCAAGGCGCTGCCTTTCCCCTACGGCGCGTACCGCGCGGGTCAGCGGGAAATGGCGGTGGCGGCGTTCGCGGCGATCAAGCAGGGGCGAAAGCTGTTCGCCCAGGCGCCCACCGGAACCGGAAAGACGGTTTCGGTATTGTTCCCGGCGGTCAAATCACTGTCTGAGGGGTACGGATGCAAAATTTTTTACCTTACCGCCAAAACCGTGGCGCGGCAGGCGGCGGAGGAAGCGCTCCGCCACATGACGGACAAGGGGCTTCGGATGCGCGGGATTACGCTGACCGCGAAAGACAAAATTTGCTTCTGCGAGCCCCGCCGCTGCGACCCGGAATATTGCCAATACGCGAAAGGGCATTTCGACCGGGTCAACGCCGCGCTGTTGGACTGTTTGCGCGGCGAACCGCTGCTCACCCGCCCCGTGGTGGAAAACTACGCCCGGAAGCATTCGGTATGCCCCTCGGAATTTCAGCTTGACCTGGCGCTGTTTTGCGATACGGTGATCTGCGACTACAACCATGTGTACGACCC
>JAISWA010000074.1 GCA_031271275.1 Clostridiales bacterium
TGCCCGCCCTGGTTGACCTTTGCCAAAAGCCTGAGCAGCGCGCCCGACGCTTTGGAATCCAGTGAACCGGTGGGTTCGTCCGCGAGCACGATGTCGGGCTTGGTAATCAGCGCCCGCGCCGCCGCGACCCGCTGCTTCTGCCCGCCGGAAATTTCGTAGGGGAATTTTTTCAGGATATCCGTGATGGAAAGGGTCTCCGCCAACGGAATCAGCCGGGCGTTCATTTCTTTGTACTCACAGCCGGAAAGCACGAGGGGAAGGTAGATATTGTCCTCGGCGTTGAAGGTGTCGAGCAGGTTAAAATCTTGAAAGATAAAGCCCAAGTGCTCCCGCCGGAAGGCGGCGAGCCTGCCCTCCTTAATCGAGGACATGGGCACGCCCCTCAGCGAAACCTCGCCGCCGGTGGGCTTGTCCAACGACGCGAGGATGTTGAGCAGCGTGGTCTTTCCGCTGCCGCTCTCGCCCATGATGGCAACGAACTCCCCTTCCTCCACGGTGAAGCTTACGTCCGCGAGCGCCTGCGCCTTCGCGCCGCCGAACCGGGCGGTGTAGATTTTTTTCAAGTGGCTGACTTCGAGTAATGACATGGGAATCTCCTGACTAACCGATGTATGAATTCAAACGAAAGGCGCGGCGCGCATTCCGTCCGTGTCATCGTTGCGGTTATTTTATAAGCCCCGCCCGCGCTTTTCCATCGCTTTGCCTTACATTTACGCGGGGAAGCTTACATTTTTGAAAGGCACAACACACCCAAAAAACACCCCGGAAACGTTCCGCGTCAGCGCAAAAATCCCGCAATCACGGGCTTGTTGAAATCACAGTAAACCTATTATATTATAGGCTATGAAACCGAAAAATAAAGGGGGCAACGCCGTTGAAAATTTCTTCGAAGGGGCGCTATTCATTAAGAATGCTGGCGGATTTGGCGGAGCATTACGATGAAGGGTACGTGGCGTTAAGAGACGTGGCGGAGCGGCAGGAGATTTCTAAAAAATATTTGGAGCAGCTTGCCGCTTTGCTGAGCCGCTTTGATATTTTACGCGCAAGCCGCGGGTCTCAGGGCGGCTACATGCTCGCGAAACCGCCGGAGCAGTACAAGCTGAGCCAGATACTCCAGATTACCGAAGGCGGCATATGCCCCGTGGCGTGTCTGGAAGACGAACCCAACCGGTGCGCGCGCAGCAAACGCTGCAAAACGCTGCCGTTATGGAAAGGGTTGAATGCCATGATCGGCACGTTCCTTGAAAATACTACGCTTAAAGACATGGTGGACGGGACGATGGGCGAAATCAGGCTGAAACTGATAAAGCCCTTTGAAGGGCCGCCGGAACCCGCCGCCTCAGCGGAAGATTAGCATTAATCCGCTTCAAAATCTTTTTGAGAAAGGTTCAGAACCGCCCGCGTTCCTTTCCCGGTTTCCGATTCGATGGAAATTTTAAAGCCGAGCCGGTTTAAAACCCTTTTGCAAAGGTACAGCCCTATCCCCGTGGAGCTTCGTTCCGCGCGCCCCACGGTTCCGGTGAACCCGCGCTCAAACACCCGGGGCAGGTCTTCCGCCGGTATTCCCATGCCGTTGTCCGCTATCACCAACTCGTCGCCGCGCGTATAAACGCTAACGGCGTCGCGGGTATACTTGACCGCGTTGGCAAGCAGCTGTTCCAACACGAAGCAAAACCATTTTTCGTCGGTAACAATGCCGCCGCTCACGCGCTCCGCGTCCAACGCGAGCCCTCTGTGGATGAAAAGCGTCGCGGTGTTTTTCGCGGCTTTCCTCACTAAACAGGAAACCTCGAAGCGCGCGAGGGCAAGGTCGTTCTCTATGGAAGAAAGCCGTTGGTATTGCAGCACCATTTCCACATACTGCCCGATGCGGAAAAGTTCCTGTTCGATCTCCCCGGCGTTTATATGACCGCGGCCGCCGGCGCGGCGCTGCAAAACCAACTGCGCGGCGGATAAAGGCGTTTTTATCTGGTGCGCACATAAGGTGTAATACTCCTCGGCGTCCCGGCGCGCGCGCTCGCTTTCTTTTTCCAACCGCAGGCGCTCGGCTTCAAGCCCGGCGGCAATTTCCTGATAATGCCGCTCCAACAGGTTCCCCGGTTCGGGGAAGTTCTCCACGGGGAACCTTCCTTTCAGGCGCGACAAGCTTTTATGTTTCAAGGCAAAACGGATAAAATCCCAAACGCATAGCGCCGCCCCAAGCGCGATACCGAGCAGCGCGGCGTACCCCGCGACGCTCCATTCGTAATCATGCAGCGCGTAAACCCAAAAGAAAAAGCCGAAAACCGCCGCGATGTAAAACAAAACCGCGCGGCGGGCTTTCAGCCAATATAAAAATATTTTAGTGACCGGCATCCCGCTCACCTATTATATAGCCCTCCCCTTTTTTGGTGGCGATAAAATCCGCAAGCCCTGCCTGCTCAAGCTTTTTCCGCAGGCGGTTGATGTTGACCGTAAGGGTGTTGTCGTCTATAAAATGCTCGTCGTCCCACAGCCTGCGCATGATAGCCTGTCTCGTAACCACCGCGTTCTTATGCTCCATCAGCGTTTGCAGTATTTTGAACTCGTTCCGCGTCAAATCTATTTTTCCCCCGTTAAAGCTCAACACCATTGCGCCGGTGTCCAACGCGGCGTCGCGGCAAACCAAAACTTCCGGCGCCGCCGGGAACTCATAGGCCCGGCGAAGCAGCGCCTGCACCTTAGCAACCAGCACCGGCAGGTCGAACGGCTTCGCGATAAAGTCGTCCGCCCCCTGGTGAAGCGCCGTCACCATGTTCATGTTGTCCGCCGCGGAGGAAATGAAAATAATCGGCGCTTTGGAAATTTTCCTGATTTCCCCGCACCAGTGGAAGCCGCTCCGGTACGGCAGCGACAAATCGAGCAGCACCAACTGCGGGCCGTACCGGCGGAAAGCTTCCGTTACGGCGGAAAAATCCGTCGCCTGTTCCGCCTCGAACCCCCAACTTTCAAGCTCCGAAGCGATAACCCTTGCGATAACCCCGTCGTCTTCGACAATGAGTATCTTGACCGGTTTATTCAAAAAACTCTACTTCCCCCGATTCGATTTTATACCGCGCGCAATGCACCGTCACCGCGCCGGAATCCACCAGCCCTTTCACGATTTCGCTTTCCAGCACCCGCTGCTTCGTGTGTCGCGCGTTGTCGTACTCGGCGAGCGTCGTTTTGTCGTCTTTGTCTTTGTGTTTGACTGCCGAAGGGTATATTTGGTCAAAAATCGCCTTAAAATTCCCGTCGCAGTCCCCGGTATCGGCGACAATATCGCAGGCGGCTTTTACCGCGCCGCATTTTTCATGGCCCATCGCCACAACAAGCGGCGCGCGCAAATGCTCAAGCGCGTACTCCACGGACGCAAGCTCCACCTCCGTCGCCACGTTGCCCGCGTTCCTGATTACGAAGATTTCGTTAAAGGACGCGTCAAAAATAATTTCCGGCGCGACCCGCGAATCCGAACACGTTAGGATTACCGCGTAGGGCTGCTGCCCCTTGGTGAGCGCCTTTCTGTCCTCCGCGCCGTTTTTCTTTTCGGATAGCCTGTTTTCCATAAACCTTTTGTTGCCTTCCTTTAACTTGGTTAACGCCGCGCTGCTGTCCATAATCACTTCTCCTTTATGAAATTTTAACAGAAATTTAAAATAAAAACCCGCCGCGGTCAATGGTTGGTACGGCACCGGACGCCGAAGCCGCACATATAATAAAACATGCCCCTCATAAGGCAACCTCTACAAACTGTACAAAGCGGCTCCGCGAAGCGGGACGCATGAGACCGTTTCATCCGTTAATAGAGGTTGCCATGGAAGGAGAAGCACTGTGAAAAAAAACACCCTGAAAAGAGCGCTGTTATTGACGCCGGTTGCCGTGCTCATTGTCACGCTGTTCTTCCTGAATTACGCCGTTCAATATTTCAAAGACACCGCCTATACCTTTGTTTACAACACCAACGTGGAGTCGGTGCTCCGGTTTTCCAGGGAGCTGAAGGAACTTTCCGCCAACGGATATACCAGTTACGCTTTCGGCGACCTTTATACCAATATGATCCAAACCTACAATAAAACGTTGGGGGAGAAAAACGCCATCGTCACCTTTTTAATGGACGACGGGGGGCAGATACATCACAGTAGTGACGGTAACCGGAACTTCTTATCGGCGCTGCTTCAAAACGCGGACAATAAGCGCCGCGTGGAAATCGCGTTCGCTTCGCGCGGCGACGGCGAGATTAAGCTTGCGCACAACAGCGGCGCATGGGAAACGATTTACTTCCACCGGTTTTACAGTGGGCCAAAAAACTATTGCCTATATATGACCGTGGAACGGCAGACCATTGAGGCGGAGCTGAACGCGAACGGGGTGGTTGTTCCCATAAGCGTAATAGGGCTGCTGCTGCTGCTCACGATGGAATATACTATTTGGCTGAAGATTGTTTGCATCCCCTGCGGCGGGAAAGGCAAACGGGACGGGGTATGACCATGCGGATAAACTATATAGAAGTGCTCATTAACATCGTGCTCGCGTCGTTTGGCGGGTTGGTTAAGCGGGTGACGGAACTGGAAAAGAACCCGCGAAAAAAAGCCTCCGTTTCGTATTACATGGCAGGCTCTCTGATTTCTACCTTTGTGGGGATTGTGGTGTATATCCTGTGCAAGAACTTCGGCGTTTCACAGCTGCTTACCGCGGGGCTGACGGCACTGGCGGGTTATATGGGCTCCCCCGTGCTCGATTTGCTTTCCGATATCGCGAAGAAAAAAATCAAAAAAGGCGCGGAGGGGTAAAATTCTGCGTTTGACTGCACCGGATTAATCCATTCGGTGTTCCTGAGAGTCTGTTTAAAATCTATGTAACCGTCAAACCCAACAAAATGCGCTATGATTTTCATTTTTCCTGCAATATTCGTTCAGACGCGTTATAATGTTTGGGATAGAAGTGTATCATGAGGTGTCGATGAGGATTTTCTAAATATTTTGTCCCAAAGGAGTATATAATGGCAGGGTATTATACTTTAAATGTTGCTGATATTGCTAAACAACGCAAAGGCAATGATAAACAGCCGTTTCCGCACCAGAAGGAAGCATTCTCGTCATTGTCAACAACATTGACGACGCCG
>JAISWA010000107.1 GCA_031271275.1 Clostridiales bacterium
CTTGGGACGAAACAACCGGCTCCGCCGCGCTGTACCGTTAATACGTTTTCATTTCAATTAAAAGCGGCCGCGCGAGGCAGTGATAATCGCGCGGCCATTTTTATGTCATAGGAAACTGCGCTAATTACTGCTGCCCCGTAAAATGGAAGCCTTCTATCTTTGCCGCGGGAATAATGTATATGGCGTCGTTCACGCTCACTTTCCCGCGTTCCCTGGACAGCGCGGTAACCCGGTTGAGCGCCTCCGTCATATTCTGCGTAAACCGCAGGGTGGAGACGGGCTTTGTCAGCTCGCCGTTCTCGATTAAAAACGCGCCGTTGCGGGTGAGCCCGGTGATTTGCAGCGTGCGCGGGTTTACAAAATTGGTGTAATGGAATTCGTTGATAAAAATCCCTTTTCCGGTTCCCTTGATAATTTCCGCAAGGGAATTCTCGCCGCCGTCCATCACGATGTTAAAGGGGGTCCCCCCCGGCAGCTTTCGGGAAATAACGCGGTAGAAACTGGCGTGCCCGCTGGATTTTAAGCCGTGCCGGGCGGCGGTCTTGTTGTCGTACAGGAAGCCTTTGACCACGCCGTTTTCAATCAGGCGTACCGTTTGCCGCCGGTTGCCTTCCACGTCGAAGAAAATCGGCTGCGTCCCCGCCGTGTCCACATCGTCGCGGACGGTGATGTTTTCGCCGAACACGCGCTCGTTCAATTTCCCCACGGCGAAGCTCACGCCGTCGTCCACCAACTTCGCGTCAAACATATCCGTAACGAAGGACATCAAATCCCCGAACGCCAACGGGGAAAGCACCACCGTATACGCGCCGAGGGGGACCGGTTCCGGGTTGCGGGCGCGGCGCGCGGTTTCCTGCGCCCTTTGGAACTCCGCGATAATATTGATATCGTCGTCCCGGTAAGACACGCACTCGCCGCCCCCCGCCGCGCCGCTTGCGGTATGGGTGACGACCGTGTTGAAACGCGCGATGTCATACGCGCTGTGCCGGAAGCAGCCCTTGCTGTCGCCAAAGACGGAGGTGACATGCTCCAGTTCCAACGCGCCCGCCGCCAAATAGCCGGTTTCTATTTTCGCGACGCCCTGTTTGATAAGCGCGGCGCGCTCATTAATCCCGAAAGTCTTGTGAAGCCTTGCGTTGCCCTCCGTCTCGTGAACATATTCCCGGGGCGGCTCGAACGCCTCAAATTCCCCCTCGGGCGCCACGCGCAGTATGTCCTCCGCGTCCTTCACCAGTTTTTCCAACCCGTAGTCGGTCAGCACGTTGCCGGTGCAAGTCGCTTCCTTCTTGCCGTCGTAAAGCGTCAAGCCCACTACGGTATCGGTAATGGAAACATTCTGGCTTATTTCGGAATTCGCGAACCTTGTGGTGTCCTGCGTCCGGTTTTCTATCATGACCGTGGCGTAAAACTTCGTTTCCCCGCACAGTTTCTCCACCATTTCTTTCGCCGTGTTTTTATCGAGCATCGTCAGCCACCCCTACCTTTACATTTCTAAACCGCGCCGGCGCGGAACCGTGGGCTACCCGCATGATTTGAAGCGGCTGCCCCTTTCCGCAGTTGGGTACGCCGATTATCCGCCAGTGGCTTTCGTCGCAGACCCCGTCGCAACTCCCCCAAAATTCCGTGGTCTTGCCGGAGTAAATCGGGTTTTTGTAAATCCGCCCGGTCAGCTTCCCGTTTTTAATTTCCCGCGCGATTTCGCAGGCGAATTGGAAATGGATGCGTTTGTCGTCTATGCTCCAGCTTTTGTTCTCGTCAAGCAGCAAGCCGTCCTCAATGCCCGCGATAAGTTCGTCCAGTGTAAATTCCCCCGGCAGCAGGTTGATGTTGGTCATGCGCACGATGGGCATGTTGCGCCAACCGTCCGCAAGCCCCATCCCGTGGGAGGTCTCGCCAATTTTCGCCGCGTTGTCACGGGAAGTCAGGAAGCCTTTGAACATTCCCTTTTCCACCAATACCGTCCGCTGCGCCGGCACGCCCTCGTCGTCCCAACCGAAGGTGCCGAGCCCAAGCGGGCTGAACGCGTCGGCGACAATGGTCACCTGTTCCGAGCCGTATTGGAGGGGCGTATGTAAGTAATCCGCGGAAACGAAACTGGAACCCGCGAACGCCGCCTCGCTGCCGAACACGCGGTCAAGCTCCGTGGGGTGGCCGACGCTTTCGTGTATCTGCAAAAACAACTGGCGCGGGGTCAGTATGATATCAAAAACGCCGCTCGGGCATTCCGGCGCGTCAATCAGCTCGGCGCATTCCCGCGCCACGCGTTCGGCGTTCCCCCGAAGGTCAAGGCCGAGCACGCCCTCGTACCCGGCGCGCACCCTGTTGAAGTAGTTCCGTTCCTGCATGTCCGACTCCGAAACGGAACGCGCGGTCACCTGCCCGGAGCTTTGGTAAAAGGTCTGGTGCAGGATGTTTTCACTGCCTTCCGTGTCCGCGAAAAAAACTTCCTCTTTGCGGAAGTCAAGGCTGCTTTCCGCCTTTGCGACGCCGGGCTGCCCGCGCATAACGCGGTCGCATTCCATCAGCAAGTCCAGTTTATCCGAAAGGGGCACAAAGAACGGGTCGGTGACGGTGGGCGTTTCATATTCCCCGGCAACGCTTTCTTTTTTGCTTAAAACAATCTTCTCCGCCTGCAGTTCCCGGCTCGCCCGGGCGATTTTAAACGCGCGAAGCAGCGTATCTTCCATATGGGAGGAGTCGTTGGAAGCCGCGAAACCCATCGAGCCGTGGGAATAAACGCGTATTCCGTACCCCTGGCTGCGGTTGCGGGCGATTTCCGTAACCTGCCCGTCCTCCACCGTAATATTTTCCGTCAAAATATCCTTGAATCGGATGTCGGCATAGTCCACCCCCAACGTTTGCGCGTACTGCATTAAATGAGACAAAATTTTCTGCATAAAAACCTCCGCTTTAACTGGCGGCTACCATAAGAAGTGCCGCCGCCTTATGCTCCGCCAATATCTCCGCCTGGTTGACCACCACCGGCGCGTTTTCGTCCAACCCCGACAGTATTTCCGCGCGCCTGTCGCCGCGCAGTCCGACGGTTACCTCTTTTTTTATCATTATATCGCTTTCAAGCAGATAAACATAATTCTTCCCATCTTCCGACGCTACGGACTGGTTCGGCACGCTTAAAACATTGTCCTTCTTCGAAATAAAAAACGCGATATCCACGGTATACCCGGCCTTGAGCGCGTCGTCGGCATCCTGCAGGGTTATTTCAACGGGCACCACCTGTTCCGTGCCGGAGGATTTTTCCTTTTCCACCGCCCCGGCGGATATTTTGGTAATGTTTCCGTTATATACGCGGTCGGGCAGGCCGCTAGTGGTTAACGCGGCGGGCAGGCCGATTTTAAGCTGCGGCGCGTCGTATTCCGTGATGTCCGCTTTAACGACCGTCTGGGAAAGGTCGGCAAGCTCCATAAGCATTCCGCCCTTTGCGGCGGTTCCGCCGTCCTGTACGTACACCGCTTCCACGTAACCGGTAAGGGGGCTGAGGGTTTCCGCCACCAACTCGGAAAGCTCGTCTTCTATTGCGGAAAGCTCCAACTCGCAGAGCCGTATCATGTTTTCCTGCTGTTGGTATTTGAGCGTGTTGGCTTCTTCGGAAATTTTATTCAGCGCGTTCTCCAACCGCAGTTTTGCCTCGTCCAACTGTATGCGCCGCTGCGCGAGGGTGCTTTCTTTGACGGAAAGCTGCAGCGTCAGGTCGTCCATGCCCTCCTGGGCGTTTTTGTACGCGGTTTCCGCGTTGTCAAACTCCGCCTGCGTCGCCGCCCCCGCCGCGAGCAGTTCCGTATTCCGGTCGAAGGTTCGCTTCGCCTCGTCTATTTTACGCTGCTGCTGCGCAATGCGGTTGTTGATACCGGTGATTTCGCTTTCCGCGTCGAAGATACTCTTTTCGGCGGCGGTAACGTCGCTTTCATACTGCAGGCGCTCGTTGCCCTCCGCCGGTTGGCCGATTAAGCTGAGGCCGAGTTGGGCGTTGTTCAGGTTAATACGCGCCTGGTTCCGCCTGCGCTCCAGTTCCTCCCGCTCGTCCTCCGTGTCGTAGGTGACGAGGACGTCCCCCTCATTGACGGTTTCGCCCGCCTTGACGAAAACCGCATCCACCGTCTGGGTGCGCGTCATGTAAAGCGGCACGGTTTCCAACGCGTACACATTGCCCGTGGCAAGCACCGTTTGCGCCACGTCGGCTTTTGCGGCGGGCTGCGTCGCGTACAGTTCCCCCAACGGGATTTCCGGATGGGTGTACCGCCACCAGTACAGCCCGCCGTATGCCGCGCCGCCCAACAGGGCGAGTACAAGAAGGATTTTAATAATTCTTCTCACAATGACCATGATGCCGTTTCTCCCCAAATTTTATTCCGCGCTCTTAAGCGCTTCCACCATATTAATTTTCTTTAGTTTATTCGCCGTCATCAAATTGACCGCCAACGCGAATAAAAACGTCAGCGCCACCGAAAGCAAATAGCTCGCCGTCTTTATTTCCCGCCCGAACATCATAATATCCGTTTCCACGGTAATAATCACGTACAGGTGCAGCGACATCCCGAGCAGCAGCCCCGCCCCCGCGCCGAGTATGGTGAGTATGGCGTTCTCCCGGTATATGTACGCCGAAACCTCGCTGTCATAAAAGCCGAGCACCTCGATGGTGGCAAGCTCCCGCACCCGCTCGTTGATGTTGATGTTGGTCAGGTTCAGCAGCACCACCAACGCAAGCGCCCCGGCGGAGGCAATCAGCACATACACCACAAAATCCAGATTGGAAATGATGTCCGAGAAATTCCCGATCATGCTCTTGATAAAGGACACGCCGCTTACGCCCCGCTCGTCGAGCAGCACCGCCGCGAGGGCGTCGGTTTCGTGGGCGCTTTCGTCGTCCACCACCGAAAAAATCGTGTTGTACTCCGGCGCTTCCCCGAAAACCGCCTGGTAGGTCTCCGCCGTCATGTAAACATAATGCAGGAAATACGTTTCCATCACGGCGGCTACGGGTACGGTAACATAGGGCCCGTCCCCGTCCCTTAGCGTCATTCTGTCCCCCGGCGCGATTTCCAGCAGCCGGGAAAGTTTTTCCGTAATAATAACGCCGTTTTCGTTCAGCGTATATTCGGCGTGGGTTTCCCGGTCGCGGAAGGTGAAGAAATGTTCAAGGTCGTCGGCGGTTTCGGGGATAATCACCGTCGCCTGATACACTTTCCCGCCGTCGGCCTCCGACGCGTCCATGGTCTTTTGCCGGGCGGTGAGACCGCGGCGGTAAAGGGGGCTTGCTTCCAGTATATCGCTTGCGCGGGTTATGTCCTGCCCCGCCGCGCTGTCCGCGAAAGTCACCGACATATTATAATGGTTGACTTCCCCGAACTGTATGTCCGTAATCCCCGCGATGGAATCCCGCACGCCGTAGCCGGTGAGCAGCAGCGCGGTACACCCGCTGATTCCGATGACCGTCATAAACAGCCGCTTTTTATAGCGCAGTAAATTCCGGACGGTAACCTTCTGGATAAAATTCAAAAGCATCCACACGAAGGGGATAAATTCAATCAGGTTGCGCTTGCCCGCCTTGGGCGCTTTGGGCCGCAGCAGGGAACTGGGGTTCTCCCGCAGTTCGTTTACGCAGGCGACCGTGGCGGCAAGGCCGGTGGCGGCAAGCCCCATAAGCAGCCCCTGCGCCCAAAGCCCGTTGTGCATGGGCGTGTCGGGGGAGGGGATGCTGTACAGCATGGAATAGGCGTCGATGATTAATTGCGGGAACAGGTTCATCCCGATGTACCCGCCCGCCGCCCCGCCGATAACGGTGGGAAGCACCGCGTAGACGATGTATTTCAGCACAATCCAACCGCCGGAATACCCCAGGGACTTCAGCGTCCCGATTTCCGTGCGCCGTTCCTCCACCAACCGCGTCATGGAAGTCAGGCACACCAACGCCGCCACCAAAAAAAATATCAGCGGGAACACCCTGCCTATGGCGGTGATTTTATCCGTGTCGTCGGCGTAACTGGCGTAGCCCGGGTTGCCCTCCCGGTCGAGCACATACCATTCGGGGTCGTCCAAATCGTCCAAATCTTCCCGCGCCTTTTCCAAATCCTCCGTGGCGGCGTCCAACCGGGCAAGCAGCCTCGCCCGCTCGGCGGCAAGCTCCGCGGTTTGTTCCGTGATACCGTACCCCGCCCCCGCAAGCGTACCCGTTCCCCCGTAAGCCGACCCCAACGCGTCGTACAGTTGCTCCTTGCCTTCCGTAAGGCGGTTGAAGCTTTCGTACAGCGTCTTTTTGTTTTGGGAAAGGGCGAACCGCCCGTCGGAAATTTCCGCCAGGCCGTCGTCTATATCGCTCATCTGAACGGAAAACTCCGCGCCAAGGTAAGGCTCGTTGTCCATGACTTCCCGCCGCGCCGCGTACAAATCTTGCTCCTGCGCGTCAAGCAGCGCTTCCGCGTCCCGCAGGGCGACAAGCGACGAAGTCACTTGCGCGAGCTGTTGGTCCAACGCGTATTCCTGCATGAAAATATCCGTAAGCGAGCCGGTGATATCCGTATAAGACGAAGTGATGGTCCCGGTGGCTTCCGCAAGCGCCGCGGCGTTTTCGTCCGTCAGCCGCCTGGTTTCGGCGCGGTTTTCTTCCAATGCCGTTTCGGAGGCGCGAAGGTTGGCGTAGGCGGCGGCGGTCATTTCACGGGCGCGTTCCCCCGCCCGTATTTCCCCGGCGTCTTCTATCAAATCCGCCACGGCTTCCACTTTGTCTTTGTATTCGTCGCTGAAACACATCAGCCCCGAAACGCCCTCCACTAAAATATACGCCTCGGTGTAAACGCCGCTGTTAATAAAGTTCGCCTGTGGGATATACATATAGAAGTCCGTCTCGCCCCGCCCGATGGAGCTTGCCCCCCGCTCCTCGGAAATATACAGCGGCGACTTGACGGTTCCGGTAATTTCGTAGGTACGGTTGCGCAGTTGGTTGCGTATGTCGGAATCTTTCCCGCTTTGCAGCGTAACGCGGTCGCCCACGGAAAGGTTGAAGTAACGCAGGAACCTTTCCTCCACCACGCAGTCCCCGGCGGCGTAAGGCAGCGCGCCGTTTACGGGCAGCGGCTGGTTCATTCCCGTTTCCGGGTCGTAGGCGTGTACTTTCATGTTCACGGTCTGCCCGTTGTATTCCGTCTGCGCGTCCATGGAATAGGACGGGTATAAACTTTCCACCCCGGGAACCGCGCGTATCGCTTTAATGTCGTTGTCGTTAAGCCCGTAGGTGCCCACGACGCGAATGTCCATCAGCCGCCGCTCCGTCAGGTAGCGGTCGCCGGTAATCTTCATATCGAAGCCCGTCGCCCCAAGCCCCGTGTAAAAGGCGACGCCGAGGGACACGATGGCGAGTATGCCGAGGAAGCGCCCCCGGGTGTTGATAATTTCCCGGTAGACGTCCTTAAACAGCGAGCGCCGCATTACCACTCAATCCTTTCCACGGGGAGCGGTTCCGCGTTGACGGACATTTCCGAAACGCGCCCGTTGCGGAAACGGATGATGCGGTCCGCCATGGGCGCGATCGCCGCGTTGTGGGTGATGACCACGACGGTCATTTTCTTTTCGCGGCAGGTGTCCTGCAATAATTTTAAAATCCCCTTGCCGGTCACGTAGTCCAACGCGCCGGTGGGTTCGTCGCACAGCAATAATTTGGGGTTCTTCGCCAACGCCCGGGCGATGGAGACGCGCTGCTGCTCGCCGCCGGAAAGCTGCGCGGGGAAATTGTTCATCCGTTCGGCAAGGCCCACGTCCGCCATTACGGCGCGGGGGTTCAAAGGGTTTTTGCAGATTTGGGACGCGAGCTCGACATTTTCAAGCGCGGTGAGGTTTTGCATAAGGTTGTAGAATTGAAAAACGAAACCGATATCGTGCCGCCGGTAGGCGATGAGCTGCCTGCGGCTGTACTTGCTTACGGCGCTTCCGTCCACGGTAATTTCCCCGCTGTCACAGGTGTCCATCCCGCCGAGTATGTTTAAAACGGTGGACTTGCCCGCGCCGCTTGGCCCGGCGATAATGGCGAACTCGCCCTTCTCGATAAAAAATTCCGCCCCGTCCAGCGCCTTAACGTCCACTTCGCCCATCCGGTAAGTTTTGCGCACATCCGTCAGAGAAATGTATGGCACAGCACTCACAATCCCCCGTTTAATTTTCGCCGCCTATATATTGTAACACACTAACGAGTTGTACATATACTATAGCAGTAATACGGCCATTGCATGGCAGACAATATATGCCGCGATAGGGAAACGCCGGCGGACGGCGGGCGTTAATTAGGCGTATGTTGAAAAGGGAGGCAGAGGTATGGGCGCTTTTGAAATGCGGGAAGCGGCGTTACGTTCAGAACCGGCGCGTGCGGAATCTATGTGCGGCCCCGACCCGAGAAGGGTGCGGGAAGAATGCATAATCGCGATGAAAGTTTATGATTCCTGCCGGCATCAAGACTGTCTGACACCTTCGGAAATCGGCCCGGCGCGGGCTGCCGAATGTGTGGACATTTGCGGAGAAATACAAAGGGAAGGCGACATTATAAGGCCGCCTGCCAACGCGGCAACGGTAACCATCGACAACCTGAGGATTAAGCGAATCATCATCGTCGATAAGCAGCCGTGCCCGTTCAGGCAAGGGTACTGGGACGTGGACATAAAGTTCGTGTTCGATTACCGGCTGACGTTCCGCGAGGTGGACGGCTGTATCATCACCTGCATACGGGCGAACAGCATTTTCAACATGAAGCAGAGCCTGTTTGGCTCTGTGGGCAGCGAACTGTCCATAGGCACCGACCTGCTTCGCTCCATAAACGACACGCCCACCTTTGAGGCGGAGCCGTTTATCTGGGTGGAAGCCCGCGCGGTCGCGCTGCACGCCAAAATACACCGCAGGCACCACCATCCCCCCCACCGCGACTGCAACGAAGTCGTCGTCGTAGAGGAAGACGAACTGCTTCGCGGCCCCAACGAGGTTTTGGTGACAATCGGCCTGTTCAGCATTGTCAAACTTTTCCGTATCGTAGACCTTACGGTCGAGTCCAAAGGGTTCTGCATACCCGATGAGTGCGAGGACATTTCCCCGATTAACCCGTGCGATTATTTCGACGATCTGGATTTCCCGATGGATATTTTCGCGCCGCCGCAGCGCCCGGAATTTATGGCGGGCGTCAGCTCAAACATCCCCAAGGACGCGAGGTCGAAATGTTAAGACGTTTTTAAATTTAAAAACAAAACGGCGCGCCGGGGACATAGCAGGCGCGCCGTTTTTTGCTTTTTTAATTTATGCGGGTATGAGCGAATCCTTCTTTAAATCTAACGTACAGGCTTCCACCTTTTCCGCGGGGAATTTATTGCCCTTTATTTTTATTACTTCATTGACAATGGACGTTACGTCCCGGCTCCTTCCGGAAAGAATGGTGTTCGCCACATAATCTGTCGTAGTAATCAATTCCAGTTCCAACGGAGATTTATGGATATATTTTTTAAGCACATCGTCCACGATTCTTTCCTGCGCGTCGGAAAAAGATTTTTCCGCAGGCTGTTTGACGGAAACCGTATGCGTTGGGCGTGTTGTATCGATTTCAAGATATCCAAGCGCGTCATATCGGTAGAGCCTGTCGGTTAAGTCGGAGCTGTACGGCCCGTAATAATGAATGGAATAAGTAAGCCCCAGGTTCAAACCCTTACGTTCCATCAGGTATAACAGTTTTTGAATCATTTTTTTCCCCGGGACAATTTTTTTACAAATTTCTCCAATTACAAATAAAATGTCATCCTCCATAATCAAGCTCCTTTTAATCTTCCGTATCTTCACGCACCTCCGACAAGGCGGCATCCGATATATCTTCGCGCGCGTAAATCCGTTGAATATTTATTTTGTCTGTCAAGTTGCTGATAATCTGAGATTCATCAGAGATAGTGGTAAAGCGATTTTGTTTTTTGTTCATAATAAGGATTATTTCTTCACTGTCAATTTCATATTTTCGCGGAACTAATTTGTGAGGAATCTTGTCTGCCGAGCGGTCCACAAGAAATTTTTCTTCCCCAAACTTCTTTTTCAACCTGCGTTCAATGGACCGGAAATACTTCAGGCTGTCGCCGTTTGGATGCGTTTTAGTATGATTAACGCATACCCATCTTTGTCGTTTAATGATACGCTCGGCTTCTTTGCATTGATCGGCTTTGGATTTTAACAACTCCATTACGCGCGTGTCGTCCCATTGTAAATATTCTTCCGCGTTAACCGTAAACAATCCCTCCGGCAGGCATTGCTTCAAAGCCATCGACAGCATTATATCAAAAAAACGCCGGGTTTTATGGAAATATACTTGAATAAACATAAAATAACGCGCAAGCACAAATTCCTCAAAGGCGTTTATGCCGCCTGAATCTATGCATAAAATAGGAGCGGCTTCATGAGGCCTTCCGGCTATTACAAGAGACGATATTAAGCGCTCCAAATCAAATTTGCCATACGAAACGCCGCAATACAAGGAATCTCTCAGTAAATAGTCCATCTTGTCGCAATCAAGCTCGCTGTCTATAAAGGTCCGCAGGAGTGTAAATTCCGAATTCGCGCCTGGGATTTTACCGTTGTAAATGTCGCATATCATTTCAGGCGTAATGTCATAATCATCGTCAGGCGCATCCTTAGATTTATATTCCCGCCCGATATCTCTTATGATACCCGCTATAGGCTCAGCCTTTACGATTAGCTCCGTCAAATCCTCGTGTTTATACCGTTCCTTTTTATTCGTGTTCTTAAACGGGAACAAATCTTCCGCCGCGTGGGAAAAAGGCGCGTGTCCCAAATCATGCGTTAAAGCTATTAAGCGTAAAATCTGCTCAAGCCATTTAATATGCCGGTCATTTTCAACAGGGTCCGCTTTAAATTTGTAATCCCCCTTAGATGCGGCTGAGTTAAAAGCGCGGGAGGACAGGTGCATCACGCCGAGAGAATGCCCAAATCTTGTATGCTCCGCCCCATGATACACATAGCATGTTAACGCCAACTGTTTTATATTGCGCAAACGCTGAAACGGCGCGGAATCGATTATACGTTTTTCGTTATCACTGACTTTAATAAAACCGTGTATCGGGTCACGAAACTCGCGCATACGCATTTTCCTTTAATGGGTGATAATTTTTTGGTACCTTCTCGCGTCGAACAGCGCCTTTTCCACGTCGATGGTTTTATACTCGCCGTTTTCGTACAGTATTTTCCCCCGGCAGAGGGTCATCGCCACGTCCCGCCCCGTGGCGGAATAGGCAAGCCCCAGTACCGGGTCGAAGCACGGCGTAAGCCGGGGGCTGTCGAAATCCATCAGCACCAGGTCGGCGTAATACCCTTCCGCCAAAACCCCGCTTTCGTCGCCCCTGCCCTGCGCCTTTGCGCCGTTTACGGTCGCCATCCGCAGCGTTTCCAGGGCGGGGGCGGCGGTGGGGTCGTTGGCGGCGTACTTCTGCAAAATGGACGCGATTTTTATTTCCTCGAATAAGTCGTGGGAATTGTTCGAAGACATGCCGTCGGTCCCAATCGCCACGTTTACGCCCTTCGCGAGCATCCGCGCCACCGGCGCGACGCCGCTCGCCAGTTTCAAATTCGAAACCGGGTTATGTACCGCGGTAACGCCGTGCCTCGCGAGGATATCCATATCCTCCTCCGTCGCCCAAACGCAGTGCGCCGCCGTGACGGGCAAATCGAACACGCCGTGTTCCTCGAACACCCGCGCCGGGGTCTTGCCGTAAGCGGCGACGCAGTTGTCCTGCTCCGTCTTCGTTTCCGAAAGGTGGATATGCAGCCGCAGGCTGTTTTCCCCGGCGAAGTCCGTGACCTGCTTCCACGCCGGGGCGAAGGAGGTGTATACCCCGTGGATGGACGCTTCCGCGCGGATGCGCCCCCCGGTGTTTACGTGGTAACTTTTCAGCACGTTCAGCGACTGGGCGTACACGCGGTCTTCATGGAAATCATAGGTATCCCTGTCCATCCCGATGACCGCGTTGGACACGTTGGCGAGCACGCCTGCCTCGTCCGCCGCCCGGGCGACCTCGTCCATGAAAAAATACATGTCGCTGAACGCCACCGTGCCGGAAGCGACCATCTCCGCAATGGCAATCTGCGTTCCGGTGTACACGATTTCCGGCGTGAGCTTGCGTTCCGCCGGGAAAATGTGGTTGAACAGCCAGTCCTCCAACGCAAGGTCGTTGGCGAACCCGCGGAACAGCGTCATGGCGGCGTGGGTATGGCAGTTGTACAGGCCGGGAATCAAAACCTTGTTGGTTCCGTCAATCACGCGCCTGGCGGCGGGCGCTAGGGCGGACGCGCCGGTTATCAGCGCGATTTTCCCGTCCTTCACCCCCACTTGGGCGTTATAAAGCACCGGCGCTTCCGGCATCATGGTGATGGCGGTTACGTTTTTAAATAATAAATCCATCGTTATCCTCTTTTCCGGGAAAATAATTTTTCCGCATTATACAATAAAACACACCGCCCATGTCATTCTGAGCGAAGCGAAGAATCTTTACTCACCGCCCATAAAAATTTTTCAAAAAATTATTAGCATTAAATTAGTTCATCAGCAAAAAATTTGATTAATAAGTTTTATATGTAAAATACAATAGCAATTAACGCGTAATTCGAGCGCATAACGCATGGCATATAAAATATTTTCAATTTCATTTCCTACTTTCCGCTATGTTTTGCGCGCGGCGATGAGACACGCCCTCCGGCGCTGTACATATAATAAAGGGTAAGCAACCGCTATTAACCCGGAAAATATAGGAGGCTCTTATGTCAGATATAACCCTGCCGACGCTCCGCAAAGGGGACAAAGGCGATTCCGTAAAACAAATGCAGCTATATTTAAACGCGAACGGCGCGGCGCTCGCCACCGACGGCAGCTTCGGCGCGGCGACGGAAACCGCGGTGGAAACGTTTCAGCAAGCGAAGGGCTTGACGGTTGACGGCGTCTGCGGCGCGTCCACCTGGGACGCGCTGCTCGATGTGCTGAAGGGCGACGCGCTAACCGTTTCCACAAAACTTGCCTGCGGTATTATTTTTACCAACGAGGGCGGCTACGGAAGCGTCAACGGCAACGACAACGGCGCGCTTTCCGTCGGCAAAATGCAGTGGCACGGCAACCGCGCGCTCGCGCTGCTCAAAACCGTCATTGCCAAAAACACGTCGCAGGCGGCGGCATTGCTTGGCGACGCGCTTTATAATGAAATAGAAAACGCCGCGTCTGCGGCGTGGAGTACGCGCGTAGCCACGGCGGCGGAGGCGAAGGAAATATCCGCGCTGCTTACCACCCCTGACGGCGAGGCGGCGGAGGACGCTTTGGCGGTAACGGATGTCGGCGTTTACATACAAACCGGGATGGGCTGCGGACTGACCGACTGCGGGGCGCTGATTTATTTCGCCGATTTCGCCAACCAGTACGGCACGGCTTCCTCGCTGTTAAAAAGCGTTACCCAAACGGCGCTTCAAGGCGCGGGCGACGTTGCCGCGATGTTCGACGCCACCAAAGCCGCCACCACCCAGTACATTTCCCGCAGAACTACGGTGTACGACTCGGTCGTGGCGTTGGACTTACCGGATTTATACGACCCCTTCGCCGCGCAGGCGCAGCCGGAAGCGCCCGCGCCGGAAGATGTTACGCAAGCGGAAACCACCGTGGACAACGCCGTGGCGGACGGCTTGATTTCCGACAAAGTTTACTGGCTTAACGTGCTCGCGGGCAAAACCGTCCCCAGCCCCGCGTACATAAAAGCAATCCTGGATAACGCCCACGCGCTGTGCCATACGGGCCTCGCGGGCGGTTCGGGCGGGCAGTGAACCGGAACCCGTATGAGCGCGAAACGCCCGCCGGCCTGAAAAAGGGCGGCGGGCGCTCGCAAATTCCCGTAAATTCTTCGGCAAAAGCCCTTGTCGAAAGCTTTTGCCTGTGCTAAAATCCTCGCGAGGCCAATAAATAAAGACCGCAGCGTCCGTATGGTGCTTCGAACACCAAACGGCGAAGGAAAGACGTTATAGCAGAACGTCTACGAACACAGATTAACTGCCACTGCGGCTGAGTCAAGTATAACCCGACCACCTTAGTTTAACAAGGCGCGGCGTTATACGGGCGATACCCGGTTGGTTCCGGTGCGGGTTCTTATCGCGCGGGTTTGTGCATACGTTGAATATTCAACGCGTAGGCGATGACTTGAAAAAGTTTATTTCCGCGCGTTTTTTTGTTGGCCTTTTTTTCACATATACGATGTCGCGTTAAATGGGACATAAATTTTTTCGTTGGCGGCGGCGCGCGCGCGACGGAAAAATTCATGACCCTTGCGGCGCGACGCGTCATAGAATGACAATCGGGGCGGAATACATAGCCTGCGGCGCAGCGCGTTGCCCCGAAAAAAAATGAGAGGGAGAAAAGGATGAAGAAGAAACTTGCTTTACTGTTGGCGGCGGTTATGGCGCTGACAATGCTGCTGCCGGTCGGGGTGACGGGGGCATCGCAAATCCGCCCGTATAGCCAATATATTGGCGAAGGAAATTGGGCGCAGACAGAGGTTTGGGTTGACCTTTCGGAATATTATGATTCCGTAACCAAGAAGCCCGGCACTGGAGGGAATACTGTTACCATGATGGCGCTTCGTGTGGAACTTAACGGCGCCACATGGTCAAGCGACTTTCAAAAAGATTTTGACGGAACCGGAACCGCTGACTATTACGAGTGGGGGGAAGACTCCTTTTCAGTGGGTAGCGGTTGGACAAAACGCCCCAACGCGGCGGAGACGTACTCCGCGGGTAGTTATCCGTGGTACGAAGAACTTCTTGACGGAAGTGACCCCGATAATGCGTTGGGCAAAGATGTAATAGGTATTCCGGTGTATAACTCACCCAGTCCCATAAGCATGCCCGATGATTCCGTGAAATTGTATTATGAGTTTGCGCCTGTAGATAAAACCAAAGCCTATATCCATATTTACGACATAATGGGGGATTATTTCGGCGCACGGATTGATCAAAGAGGCTATGTTGCCATCCCGATTTACTACCGGCTGACGGATAGTGCGGCACAGCTTCGTATTGCCAGTATCAACAACCAACGCACACAGACTTGGCCCCTTGCCCGCAGAACAGGCAGTCTCCAATTAAGCGCCGACGCACCCGTAAAACTGTACGCGTCTTCTTCCGCTGAACTGGGCGCTATCGAGGCTACCGAGGGTTGGGGCGGAATGTTAACGCCAAACGGCGAGACGGGAACCCTCTGGACGCTTCGCCTTGAAGCTCCTGCCGGTTTCGACTGGAAGTACGACGCGAATAACATCAAAGCAGAAACTCTTTATGAAGGTCAGTATGTCGTCACGTCGGGGCTTCAAGTGTCCGACGAGTATGTCAATAACGGCGGGAATCATGTTTTATGGATTGATTTTACGGCGACAAACGGCTTTGACGCGGATAATGCCTACGGTTGGCCTGAGACGCTTTCCTTCACCGGCGTTAGCCTTGCCGCAAACGGCAGCGCCGTAGCGGGGGCGGTGAATGTCGAAGCTAAGATTCAAATGCTTCGCGAAGAAAGTGTTATATTGAGCGTGTACTGGGACAGAAACGGCATACCGCGAAACTTTGTTCTTGACGGTGTGGAAACTATGTCTTGGCAAAATTTCTCCCCGTTAGGCGTGGGAGCGGACGGCGAAGACGCGGATTCGTTCTGGACTGCTGATATGGTAGCGCTTTACGGTCAGCGTGGCGCTTGGATACCCTTTTGGGGACCGGGTGACCCTTATTACATGAATGCGTGGGAAGACATTGAACCCACCATCCTCCATGTCGCCGACTATGCGGAACAGACCATCGCGGAGAAAATCGAGGACCTTCTAAACCAAGCGGAAGACAACCAAATTGACCCGCAGGTTATCAAGGACGAAGTCCTCGCCATCGACGCATCCGGTCTGGAAGACGCGTTGGACGTCAAGGAAGTAGAAGAAAACTTCAAAGCCCTTGAGGATATCTACAAAGAAATGACCGACACCGAAATCATCATTACCGCCGCACCCAATACGGTAAGCAACTTCCATAATTCCGACGCCTTTAATGTGGTAGGCATGGCGTTTAACGTACTGCCGGGCGACACGGTGGAAATTATGTTCGAGGACCCGAAAAACAAGGATGTGGAGATTGACGGGGAAAAATATGACACGACAGACGCCGTTCTGTTGGATATCCATATTAATGGCGTAGATACCCCGGTCAGTTTTGACGTTCCCATTTATATAACCGTGCCGATTCCGGCAAAGTTTAAAAATAAAGAGAACAGGCTTGTTATTTTGCATTATCACCACGATAATTCGGAGCCCGAGCTGATAAGGCCCGTCAATAACGGGGATGATACTTGTACGTTCAGCGTAACCGGCTTCAGCATATTTGCGTTTACTACCGAACTCGAGCCGGTAGCTCCGCCTGCGCCCGTCACCCCCTCCAAGCCCGGCGGTTCATCAGGCTCAACCGGAAGCAAATCATCTTCCACGCAGCCCAAGCCGCCGCAGGTTTCCAGTGTGTCAAGCGGCAGCGCTTCGGCGCAAACCCTCAGCAATATCAAAAACGCCGCGTCCGGCGAAACCGTTTCCGTGGAAGCGGACTCCACAAACCTTTCGCTTTCTGTCTTAAAGGCGCTCAAAGGCAAGGACGCGACCCTCGAACTGAATTTTGGCGGGTATTCTTGGGCGATTAACGGCAGCGATATCGAAAGGATGCC
>JAISWA010000235.1 GCA_031271275.1 Clostridiales bacterium
TTGTTTTATCAGGTAGTCGAACCCTTCCGTAGAGAATATCCGGGGGATAAACCGGTAGCCGTACTGCGTGATAGAGGCTTCCGCCGAAAGCGAAATGCTCAGCACAAATAAAACGGGCAGGACGCATATGAGGGCGAGGAAAAGGAAAAACAAACTGAACACTACGTTGGTAACGGGGCGGATACGGTTAAAACGTTCATACCCCTCCGCCGCGTTTAGCGCGGGGTTCTTTTTATTTGCCATACTGCACCACCTTTGTTGTTAAGCGAACGTTGTATATATATCGTTTAAATCAGCGGTATGGAAATTTATCTATGACTTGTAAGCGGCTCACTCCCTGCGTTTTCTGCGAAAACGCTACGTGCGTTCGCCACAAGTCATGTACGATAAATTTCCTTTGAACTATTTTAAACGTTTAAGCAACCTTCGTTTACGGTTGAAACGGTCGCTGCGGATTTTTTGCCTATGCAAAAAATCCACTCGTGCGGGCGTTCACTGCGTTCACGTCCTCCTCGCGCCCGTTTCTTTTGAATTGAAGAAGGTTGCTTTTAAATCATCGCGCTTTCCGGGTCTACTTTGCGCACGACCCAGTTGGCGGCGAGGATGGTCAGGCACCCGATGACGGACTGCACAAACGCCGAAGCCGACGCCATACCCACCGTCGCGGTCTGCAACTGCTTGTACACAAACACGTCAATGGTATAAGCCACGTTATAAAGGGAGTTGGAGTCCCTCGGAACCAGATAGAAAAGCCCGAAGTCGGAGTAGAAGATGCGGCCCACCGCCAGAATAAACATCAGGACAATCACCGGGCGGATGGTGGGCAGCGTAATGTACCGCGCCTGCTGCCATTTGGTCGCGCCGTCTATGACCGCCGCCTCGTAGTAAGTGGAGTCGATGCCGGTAATCGCGGCGAGGTATACCACCATGCCGTAGCCGAGGGATTTCCATACCCCGAGGAAGATTAAAAAGAAAGGCCACAGGTCGGCGCGCTGATACCACTGCACCAACGGCGCGCCCATGTCCCACAGGATGTTGTTGAAAAACCCCCTGTCATAACTGAGGAAGCCCCATACCACGACGGTCACGATAGACCAGGAGAGGAAGTGGGGCAGGAACATGGCGGTTTGAAAAACCTTCGCCAATTTTTTGCTCCACAGCTGGCTTATCATGATGGCGCAGGTAACGGGTATCAAAATACCGAGAATAATAAAGGTAATATTGTAGAGCAGTGTATTGCGGACAATCAGCCAGATATCGTTGGACGAAAAAAGGAATTTGAAGTTATCCAACCCGACAAACTCGCTTTGCAGCAGGCTGCCGATAAAACCGCCTTCCGGGTTGACGTGAAAATTGATAAACGCAATCAGAATGCCGAACATGGGCAGGTAGCAGAATAATATGTACCAAACGGTGGTCGGCAAGGCGAGCAACGCCAGTTCCGTATCGTCCCGCCGCCAAATTAATTTCTTCCTTGCATTTCTCATGCTTTTCAAACCTTCACCCTCTCATTTGTGCACCTGGTTTCCATATTTGAACAGGCGTCCCCGACATCTTTGACGCGGCGTAATTTTGCACAAAAAAAATCCGTGTCTGCACAGGGATGTATAAAACTTTCACATGAAATTTATATCACGCGCGCGCCCGTCTTGTCAAGTTTGTACGCGGCGCGAAACCGACGCGACCGCGCGCTGCCGCGCGGTCACAAATATAGGGGATGCGCATATAAATAATTACGGCAAAATCATCAGCCGCGCGGCGTAAAGCAGCATGAAGCCGGGAAGCCCGAGTATTCCGACCACGAGAACCGTCAGCGCGTTTATCCCCACGGCGATGCCCGTGGAGGAGAGCAAAAAGTTAAAGCCCAAAATCCCCGCGCAGCCGAAGAACGCGTTCTTGATTATGCCCGCAAAGATTTTGAAATATTTCCTTGACATGCGCTCCGCCCCCTACTTATTCAGCATACCGCTTACGATGCCTTTTTCCTTGCACAGCTGTAAATAGTACATGTATTTGGTGTTGACCGCCTTTAACTCATAATTGATGCTGTCGAGCAGCAGCGGCTCGGAGGTCTGGTCGTACCGGTTATGTAAGCTCGCCATCTCCTGCCGCAGATTATTGACGGTAACTACGATTTGTTCGTCCTCCCGGGAAAGCGCCCGCGCCTTCTTTTTGCCCTTGACCGCCGGAACGGTTTTAAGCTCCACGACGTTTTCAATATCCCCTACGAAGACCTGCGGGTTGGCTACGTTTGTCATACGCGTTCCTCCAAAAAATTTGTACAAAGCCTCTACCTAATAATAGTCATTAAATGGAATTTTTATTCCATATATTCCTAAAGAAAATTTTTAAATATACGGCGGTGATAGACAAGAGAATCTTATAAGGACTGATACCCGTGCTTACAGACTGGCAATTGGAACGGCTTTGCGCGATGGCGTACTTCGACGAGCTTGTCAACCGGTTCCCCGGGGGAAGGTTGGGCAGGGTGGCTTTCAGCTTGTTAAACGGCGGGTTTGGCGGGCTCGAGCTGCCCGCCGCCATGACGGAAACCGACTGGCGGCGGGTTATGTCCGACATACAAAACGACGCCGCCCTGCGCACCTTAACCGTCGTGCGCAGTTCGGACATTGCGTTCGGCACCCGCGCCATTGCGCTGGGCGACCGGGCGGGGAGCGTTTACGCCGTTTTCCGGGGGACCAGCGGCGACGGCGAATGGCTCGACAACGCCCTGGGGATGACGCAGGCCGAGACGGCGCAGCAGCAGGCGGCCGCCCGGTTTATCAACGAATTGCGAAAAAGGGCGGGGAAGCGGCGCATTGTCGTGGCGGGGCATTCCAAGGGCGGCAACAAAGCGCAGTACGTCACCGTAACCACCCCTTGGGTGGAGCACTGCTTTTCCCTGGACGGGCAGGGGTTTTCACCGGACTTCCTCACGAAATATAAAAAGGAAATTGCCGAAAGGAAAACCCGCGTAACCCTCGCGGCGGAGCGCCGGGGGTTTGTCAACTGCTTAGGGCTTTACCTGCACGACGGCGCAAGTTTTTACGCGGGCAGAAGGGCGGACCCGTACCCCGGCCACCCCTACGGCGACGCGCTTCCGTTTTTCCACTGCCCGGATTCCCTGCGCGGCAAAGACGGCGAAATCGGCGCGCAAAGCTTTCAAAACCCCATACCGGAATCGCTGAACCGGCTGATTAAATACTTCCTGACGGAGCCTAAGTACGCGGCGGGAAGAAAAGAAACCGCCACGGGCCTGGTTTCCCTTATGATGGAAAACAAAAGCGCCTCCGGCGATAATATCGCCAAGGCGCTGGTGGAAATTTGCGTGGTGTTTATGGACTTGGTATGTTCCGACAGCGCTTTCCGGGAAAAAGCGGACGCCGTTTTTACGGACGAAACCGTAACCATGCTTGCGACGTTCGAGACGGTGATACACACCCAAAAAAGCGACGAACCATCCTCGCTTTTGTCCCTGTTCGCGGAGCAATTTTCGAAGCGGGTGGAAACCGACAAGGAAGCCCGGGGTAATTTTTTCCGTTCGCTGAAATATCTCGCGCTTTTGGTGATGCGTATTTTTATGGAGCCGGAAGTCGAAAACGCAATCTTGGACCATATCTTCTGGTTTATCGGCAAGCTGCTGAAACACCTTGCCGACATACTGGCGGGCGGCGTAAAGACCGCGCTGATTCCGTCCTTGTGGAACACGCTGCACGCGCAGACCCGGGGCGAAAAATGCCTGACCTGCACCAAAGAAGAACGGGACTCCCATTTCGGGAAGATGCTTACCCATTTGGACGGCTGCGCGGAGGCGTAACCCTTATTCCCCCGCGGCGTCCTCCGCGATAATTTCCGCAATCGCCCGCCGGGTCGCGGCGGCAATATCTTCCAGTTCACCGAGCAAACCGGAAGCGTCCCGCTCCGCCTTGCCCCGCGTTTCGATTTCGAGCATCAAATCCTTCAACCGTATAAGGCCGAGGTTGCCCGCCGCCCCTTTTAGCGCGTGGGCGCTTTCGGCTACTTTTTTATGGTTGCCGGAATTAACCGCCTCCGTAATATCCCCGACCATCTTTTGAAGGTCAAGGCGGCTGAGCAAATTAACGAAAAGTTTCTTTTTATTCATTACCCGCTTCATACCGTCGTTGACATCAAGGACGGGCGAACCAACTGAGGGTTCCGTCATGGCGGCGCCTCCGTTCCGATATATTGAGCCTGTTCTTAAGAGCCTGTCTAACCCTCGCGGCGTCATTGCGGGCGCGGCGGAGAATCTTTGCGCGGCAGTCATGGAACCGGTCTATTATATACTATTCTAAAGCAATAATCCCTTCCTTTTTTCAAAGAAATCGTTAATCGCTTTTACAATCTGGGACGGTTCCATCGTTTTTAGCAAATAGCCCTCGGGTTTCAGGCCCTGCACGTTCATCACGTATTCCTTACTGTCTTTGCCCGTTAAAAATATAACCGGGATATCGGCGAATTCCGCTTCCGTCCGTATCATTTCCAGTACCTGCTTCCCGTCCACCACCGGCATTTCATAATCGAGCAGCACCAAATCGGGCCGGTTCAGCGACAGGTACTTAATCGCCATCGCGCCGGAATTGGCGAGGAAAACATTGTACCTGTCCTCAAGCCAGCCTTTCACGTTGCGCAGCATAGCGCCGGAGTCGTCCACCACCAGTATTTTTTTCTGCATACTGTGGCGCTTTATAAATTCGTCGAGCTTTTTCACCGCGGCGGGTATGTCGATGGGGCGCAGAAATTCATGGAAGATTATCTGCCGGGGGATAATGCCCGATATCGCTTTTAACTCGTCGTGGTCGCCGATGACAAAAACCGGAACGTCGTTGGCAATCGCCTTGTCTTTTAAAAAACTCAAGGGCTGAAGCTGCTGCAGCAACTTCTCGTCCGTATAAATAATGATGCCGTGGATGACTTCGCTGAATTTGTGAAGCGCATCCGTGTCCGCGGGAAGCAGATGCACGCGGTAGGACATCTGCTCCAACTTTTCCTTAATCACGTTGATATAAAAGCTCTTGATTTCCGCAACGATTAATACGTTGGTCATTAACCGACCCTCCTGTTTATGATTCCTATGATTTCCTCCGTCAGCGACAGCACTTCCTCCATCGCCACATCCGCCGCGTAAGCCCTTAAATCGTCCATCCTCGCCTGACATTCCGCGGGCATACGCAGTTTATCCAATTGCTTGAGCGCGTCGTCGGCGATGTCGAGGTTGAAACCGTTCACCGCCGATTGCAGCAGCCGCAGCAAAGACACCAGTTCCTCCGCCGTTGCCGGCTGCTTTTCCTTTTCCGCCGCTTCGCCATAGGGCTTGAGCAGGGGCTTGTAGCTTCTGTAATGTTCCAGTACCGCGCCCGTTTCACGGGCAAGCGCGTCCGCGTCCTCCGCCTTGCCGTACCGTTCAAGCAGGGCAAATTCCGTTGAAAGCGCTTCCGCCCCGAGCATCCGCGCCGTGTTCTTAAGGGCGTGCGCCTCGATGGTCACGTCCCGAAGCATTCCGTCGGCAAGGCACTTTTCTATTTTTTGCGCTTTTATATCTATCAGTTTATAAAAATCCCCCAGTAAGGTGATAAAAAGTTCCCGGCTGCCCGAATAGCGGACGCCTTCCGCCGCGTTAATGCCTTCGATTACGGGCAGATCGTCCGTCGGCGCTTCCGAAGCCGCCGCTTCCGGAACCGCCGCTTCCGGAACCCCCGCTTCCGGAGCCTTTATCAATTCCTTGGGCAGCCAGTGTTTTATCTTCTCCCCGATTTCCTGCCGGTCGATGGGCTTTGTGACAAAATCGTTCATCCCGGCTTCTATGAAGATATCCTTTGTGTCGGACACGTCGCCCGCGCTTAGGGCGATGACCGGAACATGCTGATAATATTCGCCTTCCGTCCGCCGCAGTTTGATAGTCGCCTCAACGCCGTCCATGACGGGCATGAAATAATCCATAAAAATAAGGTGGTAAGGGGTTTTATGAATCATCCTTAACGCCCTCTGCCCGTTTTCGGCGGTATCGATACGCATTTGCAGCGGTTTTAACAGCCCCAGCGCCACCTTGAGGTTGGTCTCGTTATCGTCCACTATCAGGATATTCGCATCCGGCGCGGTAAAGTCAAACCCGCTTTTGCCGCAAGGCACGAACGCGGCGTCATTCACCGCGGCGTCTATTTTTTCAATGGCTTTATCCAAATCGTCGAGCAGCGTTTCCGTCATCGCTTTAAACGCCGCGTGCTTTAGTTTTAAAGCGTCGCGGTCTTCGGTTTTAGAAAGCGCTTCCAACTCCTCGGCGGCTTTGCCGGCTTCTTCCGCGAAAACGGAAAAGCTCGTGCCCTTTATACCGTGAACGCCGATGGTGTAGTCTTTATATTTTTCCGAAGACAGGTATTCGTCCAGGTCTTTTAACAGCGACCGGGTACTGGAAGCGTAGGAATGCAGTATGATGTTTAATATTTCATCCTCGCCGCTGAAACGCTCAAGCGCCCCGGCGATATCCATGCCTCTGACCGATATGCCCTTCCACAGGGAATCTTTTGCGTCCGCCTGCCCGGAGTCCCGGTAGGCGTTCGCGTATTTTTCCTCTAAGTTTTTATCCCTGACCCACCGGTTGATGACCGAGTCCAGTTTATTGATGTCGATGGGCTTTGAAATGAAAGCCTGAAAGCCCTTCCTAAAGAACATTTCCTCGCTTCCCGCCACGGCGTTGGCGGTCAGCGCGATAATGGGCACGCTTCGGGCGTAGTCCGTACCGATTTCTTCCCTTATAATGCGCGTGGCTTCCACCCCGTCTGTTTCCGGCATCATATGGTCCATAAATATGGCGTTGTATTTTACTTTTTCGTCCCGCACGGCGTTTACCGCGTCCAAGCCGCCGGTCACGCAGTCTATACGCATTCCGTAGGGCCTCATCAAGCCCTTCGCCACGTCGAGGTTGGTAATATTGTCGTCCACCAGCAGCACCCGCGCGTAGGGGAGCTGTATCTGGCGCTTGTTGCCGCCGCGGTTCAATTTACCGGGGGAATATTGGAGCCCGCCGATATTTTTCGCCACTTCCGGCCCGATTACCTTTTCGTTGACAAAGCGCTGCCGCAGCCTTGCCGTAAATACGCTGCCTTCCCCGTACACGCTCTCTACGCTGACCGTGCCGTCCATCATTTCCGTAAGGCTTTTGGTGATGGAAAGCCCAAGCCCGGTTCCGCCGGCCTTATGCTTTTGAGACGTGCCGAACTGCACAAAATCGGCGAACAAATGCTCAAGCTGCTCGGGCTTTATACCGATGCCCGTGTCTTTCACCCTTATGGAAAGCCATACGAAATCCCCGTCGCGCTCGTGGCTGAACGAAAGCTCCACGCACCCTTCCTCGGTGTACTTAATCGCGTTGGAAAGCAGGTTGCTGATGATTTGCCTGATGCGCAGGTCGTCGCCCAACAGGCTCGCGGGCATGTCGCCGCCGATGTTCAGCACAAAGCGGATGGGCCTGCTGCCTATGCGCAGCACGTTTTGAATGACCGCGTCGTTAATCATGCTCGGCACGTCATAGACGTTCGGGGTTATTTCAAATTTGCCGGACTGTATTTTCGATACGTCGAGGATGTCGTTGACGATGCTCAGCAGGGTGGAACCGGAATTATGTATTTTTTCCAGATTGGAAACGGAATCTTCGCTCAGGCTCACGTCGTCGAGGGCAATTTCCGAAAGGCCGATGATGGCGTTAAGGGGCGTGCGCATTTCGTGGCTCATGCTCGCCAGGAAGTCGCCCTTGGCGCTGTTGGCGGTTTCCGCCGCCGCAAGGGCGGTTTCCAGTTCGGCGGAGGCGTCGTGTATGCTTTTGACATATTCGTTCCTAAGCAGCGCGTTGGCGATGAGGATGCTGCCCGAGCGCACGACGGACTCGTCGTTTTCGGTAAACAGTTGCTCGCTGTGGCAGTTGTCAAACCCGACGAAGCCCCAGAACTCGTTGTGGATGAACACCGGAATCAGCATAATGGCGAGTATGCCCTGCACCTCATACTGCGCCCGGTCGGAAGCGGGCATATCCCGGATAAGCGTGTGGAAATACTCGCCCCGCTGCAGGATTTTTCTGGTTTCGGGGGCGTTTTCGTCGTAATACAGGTTTACGGTCAACGCGGTGTTCTGGAACGGCTTCGCGTTCTCCGACCATTCATAAATCTGCGTGCAGTATAGCTTTTCGTTTTCCGTATGGTTTTTAAAGATGTACATGCGGTCGGCGTCTATGGCGCGCGCCATCATGCCCATGCATTTATACAGCGTGTCGTTGAACACTTCCGGCCCGGAACGGAGCATGATATCGGCTATCTGGTTGATGGTTTGCGTTATTTTGTCCCGCTGCGCTATTTCGGACATCATTTTTATATGCTCCCGCAGGTCGCGGGAATACGCCGCCACCACGAACCCGTCGCCGTAGGGGACGCGCACAAGCGAAACATCCGTAGGCAGCGGCGTTCCGTCAAGCATTTGGTAGGTGAACTCGAACTGGCACGCGCCGAGCTTAAACGCTTCCCGCACCATCGCCTTGATTTTGGCGCGGGACTGCCTGCCGTCCGGCTGATATTCCGGGGTCAGCTCAAAATAACGGTCGATGTATTCCTGTTTGTCTTTCAGGTTAAAGAGCTTTACCGCCGCGTCGTTGCAGTCGATTAGGTTAATGTTTTTGTCCCACAAACGGCAGGCGAGGGGGTTCGTGTCGAGCATGAGCTGTGCGCGCCGGTGTTCCTCCCGCAGCGCCGCCTTTTGCTCCCGTATGGTTACGTTTAGTTTTTCCAACGCCCGGTTCATTTCGTCCTTGTCGGACCGGGGGAGGATGGACGCGCCCAACGCGCCGGAGGCGATATTTTCCGTGACCTCAATAGGCGACTGGGGAAGGATGCTCGTTTCTAAATCCCCCGAAGCGATATGCTTGACGATTTCAATTTGCTGCCTCGTGTTGCTGACCATGCTGTTAAACGCGTCGGCGAGGGTTTTCATTTCATCGTCGGTCTTTACGCTGATATCCAAATCGGTGTCGCCCATGGCAAGCGCCGAAGCGGCGCGGGTCATGTCCTGTATGGGGTCTACGATACGCCCGACAATCAGCAAAATAACCAATACGGAGACTTCAAGCATAACGACGGTGATCACCGCGCCGCCCAACACGAAGGATTGCGTGACTTTATACGCCTCCTCCACGTACTGCCCGATAAAGAGCATACCGATTACGGTTCCGTCGGCGCCTTCGACGGGCGTGTAGCGGCAGATTGCCGCGCGGCCCAAAACATTGACCCTGCCCGCGTAAGGCGTGCCCGCCAGGACCGTTTTGGCTATTTCCGCGTCTATGCGGGTACCCGTCGCCCTGGCGCCGTCGTCCCGCAATACCGTTGTGGAAACGCGCTCGCTGCCCAGTATCAAGGTAGCTTCGCAGTTGACGAGTTCCTTTATGGAATCGGCAAAGGAATCCGTATCCATCCGGATTCCCACGGATATTACGCCAATCAGCGCGCCCCGGTCGTCATAAACCGGCGTGCCTGCCCGTATGGACAGCCGTATGGCGGAACCCTCCGCGACCGCGCTGTACGCCTTGCCGGAAAGGGCGGAGCGTATATCGGGCGGAAGGGGTAAACCGGCGGTTTCCTCCGACGCGTGGGTGCTTGCGATAACCGCGCCTTCCGCGTCCGTAACCGTGCAAAATTCCGGGCTGTATTCATTAAACAGGGGGGATAAGACTTTCAACAGACTTTCGCGGTCTTTGCTGACGAGGGCCTCGCGGATAAAGGGCTCCCTTGAGAGGCTTAACGAAGCGCTTAACGCTTCTTCCTTACCGGATTCGATGTTTTTAAGGGCGGCGGCAGAGGCGGACTCGACTTTTTCGACGGTGGAATTGTGTATGTAGGCGTGAAACAGATAAATATTGATGAGGAGGGTCGCTGCGGCGGCAAGGATAAAAATTGCCGTGGTGGGGATGATTAATTTTGCTTTTATGCTCATTCGTTACGGCTCCCTGCGATACGTGTCTTTACTCAAAACCATATTACGGCTAAACGCGTAATTTGTTTGCTACTCATAAGCCCTTCTTAAAACATCCTGCACCTGCTTAAACGCCTCCAGCGCTTTCGGGTCGAAGTGCCCGGGCAGGGTGCGGCCGTCGCCTTCCATGATAATGCTGTACGCTTCCGCGTGGGTAAACGCCGGTTTATACGGGCGTTGGCTGCGAAGGGCGTCATAGATGTCCGCCAGGGCGACCACCCGCGCCGCGACGGGAATCCGCTCCCCGGAAAGTTTGCGGGGGTAGCCCGTCCCGTCATACTTTTCGTGGTGGCATTCGGCTATGTCGATGGCGATTTGCAAACCCGTGTCCGTATGGTCAAGCAGGGTTTCCGTCGTGCGCAGCAATTCCGCCCCGTGGGTGGTGTGGCCCTTCATGATTTCAAATTCCCCGTCCGTCAGCTTGCCTTGCTTGTTCAATACGGAATCGGGGATGGAAACCTTGCCGATATCGTGCAGGGGCGAATATAAATGGATGAGCCGCGCCAGTTCCCTGCTCACCGTTTCGGGGTAAAGCTCCGCCATTTTTTCCGCGATGACGCCGGAGAAAGATTTCATGCGCGTTATATGCGCTCCGGTGATTTCGTCGTGCCATTCGCAGGTAAGGGACATGCCCATAATCATAGCTTCGTGGGATTTCTCAAGCTGCCGGGTGCGTTCCGCGACCATGTCCTCCAAGCTGTCGCGGTACGCTTTAAGCTCGATGTGGTTGCGCACCTTCGCGCGGACGGACATGGGGTTGTAGGGTTTTGTAATATAGTCCACCGCGCCGATGGTCAAGCCTTTTTCCTAGGAATAGGCATCGCTTTCGCCGGTGACGAACAGCACCGGCAGGCTGCTGAATTTCTCCGTCCGGCGGATCTCCCGCAGCACCTCAAAACCGTCCATGCCCGGCATGTTCAAATCGAGCAGCACCAAATCCGGGGCGCTGGCGTTAATTAAACGCAGGGCTTCTTCGCCGCCGCCCGCCACAAGCACCCGGTACTCGCCGTG
>JAISWA010000247.1 GCA_031271275.1 Clostridiales bacterium
TTCTCGGGGAAACCGGATTTGAACCGACGGCCTCTTGGTCCCGAACCAAGCGCTCTACCAAACTGAGCCATTCCCCGTTACCGGCTTGTTAATTCTAATCATTTTTAGTTTTAAGTCAATATATTTTTTCGCATCCGAACGCTTTCGTCATTCCTCTAAAAAGGCGGGGAGCCGTCAGCCCCCCGCCTATTATTACATCCGTACAACTGTAATACTACGATACGCGTGAAAAACGCGCCGCGTTACAGAATGATACAAATCAGCCCGCCGGAACCCTCGTTGATGATTTTTTGCAGCGTCTCCTGCAATTTCATCTGCGCGTCCTCCGGCATACGGAAAAGTTTGTTCTGCAACCCGTCGCGCACCATCTCGTGCATGGATTTGCCGAACATGTTAAGCTCCCAAATCTTGTTCGGGTCTTCCGACATTTCTTCGGTGATGTAGGTAATCAAATCTTCGCTTTGCTTTTCGGTGCCTACGAGGGGGGAAATCTCCGTTTCAATGTCCGCCCGTATCAAATGGATGCTCGGCGCGCTTGCCCGTATCTTTACGCCGTACTTCGCGCCGTGCCGCACTTTGAACGGCGCTTCAAGCTTCATTTCGTCGGTGGCGGGCGTCACCACGCCGTAACCTTTGCGGCGCACTTCCTCAAGGGCGTATTTTATTTTGTCATATTCCTTCTTCGCTTCGGCAAGCACTTTAATGGTGGAAATCAGTTGGTACTCGCCTTCGATGTCCATCCCCGTCGTCTCGCTCAAGATTTTATAGAACAGCCCGTCGTCCACGTTAACTTCGATGTACGCGGTGCCGTCGCCGAGGGCGATACGGTCGATGTACGCCTTCTTCACATAATCGTTGGACTCAAGCGAGACGGCGCAGTCTTTCATTTCCCGCAGCTTGCCCACGTTGAGCACCATGTCCTTGACCGATTTGATAAAGTTTTGCTTCAGCCAGTGGTCAATCTGTAAGGTTTCAATCCACTTCGGGTAATTAATTTTTATTTCGCGCACGGGGAACTCGTAAAGGACTTTTTCCATAATCGCGTGGATGTCCTCGATTTTAAGCTGCGCGCAGTTTGCCGCCATTACGGGGACATTGTGCCTCGCGCATAAATCCTGCCTGAGCTTTTCCGTTTCCGGCGCGTAGGGTTTTGTGGAGTTAAGCAGCATAATGAACGGTTTGTTGATATGCTTTAACTCGCGGACCACCCTTTCCTCCGCCTCGGTATAATCCTCCCGGGGGATTTCCGCCACGGTTCCGTCGGTGGTAACCACTACGCCGATGGTGGAATGGTCGTTAATCACCTTTTTTGTTCCCGTCTCGGCGGCTTCGGCAAAGGGCATTTTTTCTTCCGACCACGGGGTGGAAACCATACGCGGCTGTTCCCCGTCCATATGCCCCGACGCGCCGGGTATCAGATAACCCACGCAGTCAATCATCCGCACTTTGAAGGAAAGCGCGTCGTCCAAGCTGATTTCCACCGCTTCGTTAGGCACAAACTTGGGTTCGGTGGTCATAATCGTGCGCCCCGCCGCGCTCTGCGGCAGTTCGTCTTTCGCGCGTTCCTTGCCGTAAGCGTTTTCAATGTTCGGAATCACCAGTAAATCCATGAAACGTTTGATAAAAGTGGATTTACCCGTGCGCACCGGCCCTACGACCCCTATGTAAATATCACCTTTTGTACGTTCGGAAATATCCCTGTACAAGTTCGCGTATTCCATACCCATACCCCCGATTCGCGCATAAAATAATTGTATCGCAACATTATTTTATGCGCGAATTGCGGAAGTATGCCTGACAGACTATATATGCGGCGCATATATACAAGATTTTATTCCGACGCGAGCACTTCCGTCCACGCCTTGTCGTATTCGCCGATATAATCGCCAATATCTAAAAACACTTCGCTGTTTCCCAACGATTCCAACCGGGGCCAGTATACGGGGTCGTCCTGCACCTCCTGCGGCAGATTTTCAAACGCTGTCATATTAACGGTGGAATAGCCGATGTATTCCGTATTTTTAAGGGCGATATCAGGGTCGCACAGGAAATTGATAAAAGCTTCGGCTTCTTTTTTGTGCTTCGTGCCTTTCGGGACGACGACCGCGTCAAACCAGATATTGCTGCCTTCCTTGGGAACCGCAAACGCCAAATCGGGGTTCTCCTCTATGCAAAATACCGCGTCGCCGGAGAAAACAAGGGAAAGCGCCCCTTCCCCCCCAATCATGCTGTCTTTGACGGCGTCGCCCACATAGGCGCGGATGATGGGCTTTTGCTCAATCAAAAGCCGCTTGGCGGCGTCAATCTCCGCGCTGTCCGTCGTGTTGATGGAAAACCCCAACCGCTTAAAGGCGGGCGTGAAAGAATCCCGCATACTTTCATACATAAAAATACGGTTCTCATATTTCGCGTTCCACAAAATATCCCAGGAGTCCACTGCTTCGTCCACCATGGCGGTGTTGTATAAAATCCCGAGCGTACCCCACATATACGGGACGGAATACTCCCCGTTGGGGTCGTAGGAAAGATTTCTAAATTGGTCGCCTATATGCGCGATATTCGGGATGTTTTGCATATCGAGCTTTTCCAGCATATCTTCTTTGATCATTTTGTTGATCATATAGTCGGACGGAAACAGCACGTCGTATTCCGAGCCGCCGTTCTTGATCTTCGTGTACATTTCCTCGTTGGTGGCAAAATTCTGATAATTCACTTGAATGCCCGTCTGCTCCGTAAAAATGCCAAGCACTTCTTCGTCGATGTAGTCGCCCCAGTTAAAAACGTTAAGCGTGTCGGAACCGCAGCCCGTGAAAGCAAACAGCGCCGCCACAAGCCCCAAAACAATCATTACCCTTTTCATAAAACCAATCCCTTCTTTAATATATATGCGCTATTGCGTCATATTTCCAAAATAGATTCCCCGGCGTTTTGCTTTTTCTGGTTGCGCGTGTCCCGCCGGTTAATCAGGTACAGCAGCACCAGCACCACAAGGAATATCAGGGTGGAAAGCGCGTTTATCTTGGGGTTTACCCCGCGCCGCGCCATGGAAAAAATCAAAATCGAAAGGTTGCTCACGCCGGAGCCGGTGGTGAAAAAGCTGATGACGAAATCGTCCACCGAAAGCGTGAACGCGAGCATCATTCCGGTGACGACGCCGGGCATAATCTCCGGCAGCACCACTTTAAGGAAGGCTTTCATCGGCGGCGCGCCCAAATCCTGCGCCGCTTCGTAAAGGTTGCCGTCAAGCCGTCGCAGCTTGGGTATGACCGAAAGTATCACATAGGGAACGTTAAAAATAATATGGGAAAGCAGCAACGTACCGAAGCCAAGCCCGCCCCCGCCGGCGAGGCGTATGAAAAAAATAAACAGGATCATCAGCGAAACGCCTGTCACGATATCCGGGTTCATAACCGGAAGGTTCGTTACGCTCATGACCGCCGACTTTAAGCGGCTGCCGAGCAGCTCGATACCGATGGCGGCAAGCGTTCCGATAACGGTCGCGGCAAGGGCGGAAAACACGGCTATCAGCAAGGTGTTCGAAAGCGCTTTCATAATGCCCGGGTCTTGGAAAAGTTCCGCGTACCAGTCGAGGGTGAACCCGCCCCAACGGGCGCGCGACTTGGACGCGTTGAACGAGAAAATCATCAGCACGATAATCGGCGCGTACATAAAGAACAGCATCAGCCCGAGATATATTTTTTTAAGCACCTATACACCGCCTTTAAGAGCCTGTCAAACATCTGCGTTTGTTGGATTTTGAAGCGAGATTTCCATCGAAGATGTGAGACAGGCGTTAAGCCGTCGTCACCGGTTCCTTGTCCACCCGGGCGAAAATCCCCATGGATATTAAAATCAAAATAATCAGTATTACGGAAATCGCGGAGCCGAAGCGCCAGTCGCCCACTTTTAAAAACTGCTGCTCAATCAAATTCCCGATTAAAATATACTGCCCGCCCCCAAGCAGGTTTGAGATGATGAACGTGGTCACGCCCGGCATAAACACCATCGTCACGCCGGAAACCACCCCCGGTATGCTCAGCGGGAAAACCACGCGGCTGAACACCTTTATTCCGTCGGCGCCCAAATCCTGCGCCGCCTCTATCAGGCTGCGGTCGGTCTTGCGCAGGGAAGTATAAATAGGAAGAATCATAAACGGAAGGAAGTTATACACCATGCCGAGCACCACCGCCGCGTCGGTGTAGAGGATATCGAGCTTGGGTATGCCGAGGAAGCCGAGCAGGTTGTTAAGCACGCCGTTCTGCTCCAGTATCGTAAGCCACGCGTAGGTGCGCAGCAGAAAGTTCATCCACATGGGGACGAGGAACAGGAACAGCAGAAAAGATTTGTCGCTGAACCCTTTCCCCGCCATGATATACGCGGCGGGGTAGCCGAGCACAAAGCATATGGCGGTGCTGATAAGCGCGAGCCAGATAGAGCGCAGCATTACGCTGACATAAATACGCTCGAGAAACGGCTGCCCCGGCGTGGACGCTTCAAAGAAACGGCGGTAATTGTCCAACGTAAAATACGCCGCGCCGTCGGCGTCCACCGCCGTCAGGCTGTAGTACAGCACTAACAGCAGCGGAACCACGATGAAGATGGAAATCCAGACCACATAGGGGTACGCGAACAGCTTTTTCATGGGAAGACCTCGGTCTTATGCATTACATGTATCAAATCCGGCGCGATTACCATGCCCACCGTCTCCCCGGCGGGGGACATTACGGTGCTCTGCACCTTCCAGACAAAATCGCCTGACGCTATCAGCATTTCGTAATGCACGCCCTTGAAGGTAACGTTCTGCACCGCGCCGGTGAGCGCGCCTTCGGCTTCCGGTACGATCTTCACGTCCTCGGGGCGTATCACCACCTCGACGGATTCCTCGTAATCAAAGCCCTTGTCTACGCATTTGAATTTCTTCCCCGCGAAGCTGACTAAAAAGTCCTCGTGCATTACGCCGGGCAGTATGTTGCTCTCCCCGATAAAATTGGCGACAAAGGCGTTCTTGGGTTCGTTGTAAATATCCTCGGGCCTGCCGATTTGCAGAATATGCCCGTTGTTCATCACCGCCACGGTGTCCGACATGGTGAGCGCTTCTTCCTGGTCGTGGGT
>JAISWA010000041.1 GCA_031271275.1 Clostridiales bacterium
GTGACATAGATTTCAAGAGAAGTCGCTATCTTCTGCGCTTCCGGCTCTGCCTGCTTGCGGAGCAGTTCGTATAAATCCTGAAGCATCGGCATTTTTGCCGGGTCTGGATTGGCGAGGTAGTCCCGGTAGACGAGCCGGACGCAGCGGTCGATTATGGTTTTCTCCACGGGTTCAAGCCCGGATTTGCCGCCTACCACCAACTCACAAAGCGAAAGAATAAAATCGCTTTTAAGCGTGAGCGGGTCGTCCTCGTCGTTGTAGTCGGGGTTGATGTCGAGGGGATTGATATATTGCGTACTGGTTGGCGACAGTTTGATAACCTGACCGCCGAGCTTGTTCACAAGTGGAAAATACTCCGATTCCGGGTCTGATATGATAATATCGTCCTCCGTCAGCAGAAAAACGTTGAGAATTTCACGTTTCGCGGCGAAGGATTTACCGGAGCCCGGTGTGCCTAAGAACAGGCCGTTCGGGTTCTTGAGATTCTTGCGGTTTGCCATAATCAAATTGTTAGAAAGCGCGTTCAATCCGTAATACATGGCTTCCCCGGTCTGGAACAGTTCGCAGGTGGTGAACGGTACGAAAATCGCCACGGACGAGGTTGTAAGCCCGCGCTGGATTTCGATTTGGTTCAAGCCGAGGGGAAGGGATGACATAAGCCCTTGTTCCTGTTGGAAGTCAAGACGTTTTAACGCGCAGTTATATTTTTGCGCCACGCCCGCCGCAGCGAAGATGTCGTTATCCAGCTTCGATTTCTTCTTAGCTGTGTTCATCACGATAATCGTAACGAGAAACATCCGCTCGTTCCGGCTCTGCAAATCCTCCAGCAGCGTTTTGGCTTCGGAGCCGTAAGTAGCGAGGTCGGACGGTATAATATCCATGTCATAACCGGCTCTTACAGCCTTTTTTTGTTCGGCTATCTTCATCGCGTCGAGGTCGGACAGCTTGCGTTTTATCGTCTTAATCGCTTCCGACTGGTCGATGCTTTTAATATGAAGCGTTACCGTTACAGGCGCGTCTATATCAAGGAAGTCCGCCAGCATCCTATCCGTCAGTTCCGGCGCGAGTATTTGCAAATGCGATACCGCGCCGTAGTGCTCGCCCATCCTGAACATCTTGCCGCCGCGAAAATCAAAACTCGTCGGCGCGATATAGTCCTTTGTGGACAGCCCCGTCCTCACGCGGTTCTTCCAGTCAAAGCGGAACTTGGCCGCGCCGTCCGGGTGAAGCTGTCCGTGCATGACTTCAAGCCGCTCCGCGCCGGTCAAAGAACGCGCAGGTACTCCGAGGGTTTTGTAATTGTTTAGAATATCCGTTTCCACGCGTTCAATCCGCAGTTTCGCCGTTTTTAGGCTGTCCGCTTCTATCCCGAAGGTGACGTACTTCGTCTTTATCAGGCCGTTGTTGCCTTTGGCCTGCTGGCCTTGCAGGAAATCCCTGTATTCCTCGCGGATTAACTCCTGCCCGTCGTCCATGTCGGGTATCTTTATTAAGCTGCGGAGTTCCTCGGCGTTGGCGTATTGGTTTACGGCGGAAATTTGGATGCCGATGGAACTGTCGAAATAGTTGAGGAAATCGCACCAGCCCTCGAAAATCGTGGTCTTGTCCTCGTTCTGCGCGAGGTGGTAGTTGATGTCCCCGAAGGAAATTGTCTTGGTGTACAGCCTGTCGTTTACGCGGCAGATGCCGTCCCGGAACATTTCACGGTAAGGGATTGACTGCTGTGCGGATTGCGGCGCTTTACCGCCGAATACCCTTTCAAAAAAACTGCCGCCCGTTTTTGACGCGGGCGGCTTTGAGGCTTGCTTTTTATTTTTTAGCTTTTGGGCGGACTTTTTTGCGTCCGCTTGGTTTGACTTTGCCTGACGGACGTTTGCCGACAGGCGTTTTTGCTGCTGTTTTCGTTTCGGCTGCAATGCCTTTGCCCTCCTTTACCAATATCGCGTAGAAATTTTCGGTCTTGTACGGGCGTTTGCCCGGCCACGCGAAGCGCGTTCGGATTACGTTACGCAGTATCTTTTCGGCGGGCATACCGTCCTTCTCGTAAATACCGAAAAAGAAAAGCGGGAACATCACCGCTATCATCAGTAATGCCGCCGCCGAGTTACCGATTGCCCCGCGCGTAAAGATATAAGCGGGAATCCCTATGACCGCCGCCGTACCGAAGCAGATTAACTGGCGCTTGGTTAAATTCAGCGCGATGCGGGTCTTGACCTTGCTGAGGTCTTTGGGTACGTTCACAAACGCCATCGGTTAATCCCCCAATCCTGCGCCTCTTTTTGCCGGTTTTTTTACCGCCGCCTTTTCGGGTTCGGGCTTCTGCGCGGCGTTTTGCTTGTATTCCTCCGATTTGTTCTTACCCGCCGCAAGCCTGCCGGAGAAATTCGCGCTTCTGTCTGAGGCGGCTTTTTCGTAGCTTTCAAGGACGGCTTCCGACACCTGGCCGCGCAAGCCTTTCATTACGGGGAACGCAATGTCATGGTACTCGCCGTTTTTATCCTTTGACTGCGGCATGGCGACGAACAAGCCGTTTTCCGCGCTGCTGACGACGCGGACGCCCTCAATGACGCTGAACGGGTTATCGTCGATTTTGAATTTGACGCTGCCGAACGCAACCGTGTTGCCGCGAGGGTTTCGTATCGGGGTGATGTCCGCTTCGACGCTGACCTCACCGGCGCTGTTTTCGGGGAGCTTCGCGCCGAAGTGAAGGTGCGGTTCGTTTGCGCTGCCGGGAAGCCCCGCTTCAATAACCGCGTCGAGTTCCGCGAGTATCGCCTTGCTCATATTGCCGCGAAGCCCTTTTAATATCGGGAACGCTATGTCCTGAAAATCGCCGTTCCTGTCCTGCGTCTGCGGCATGGCTACGAATACGCCTTTATCGCCGTCCACGACGCGTATACTGTTAATCGCGTTGACAGGTTCATCGCCCGCGCAAAAAGTGACGCTTGCGAACGCGACGGTGCTGCCTTTGGGTTCGTCAATCGGATAGACCCGCACGTCAATGTTCAGGTCTGTATTCATTACTCAATCGCCTCCTTATCTTTTTTATTTGTTTTACCGTGGTTCTTTGGGTTTTGCGTCTTATACGCCCCGCTCTTTTGTTTGCCGCGGTTTAATGCGTTGTTAAAAGCCGACCTATCCTGTTCGCGGACGGTATCCCGGTCAACGAACACGGATAGGTAATTGTTCACCGAGTCCGCTAAAACCTCGAAATCGCGGGGCGAAGGTTTATAGACGTACCAATCATTTTTTACACCGCTCGTCCAGATATAGGGCTTAACGCCGTCTTTAAAGTTAGGGTTGCTGACCGGCTTACTGCCCCAAATATCCTTAAAGTGGAACAGAAGCGAATCCACCTTGCCGTCCGTGCGGTTGAGAATGTCTACTGCCAGCGCGGAATATTGGTCGGCGTGGCTTATGGTGGTAAATTGCAGCTTCGCACGGTTTTGACCGCCTAAATCCCCGAAGCAAGCGCGGCCCGCGAACTTTACGTTGACGAGTTCCATACCAGCGTCAACCAGCTTTCGTAATTCTTGTTCAAAAAAATTCAAAGGCGCTTAACTCCTTTCCCCGCGGGGTTTCTTTTCGGCGGCGGGTTCCTGCGCTTTTTGCGCTTTATACGCTTCGCTTTTTTCCTTGCCGCGGCTTAAAGCCTTGCCGAACGCGGATTCTTCTTTATCCTGCGCTTTCGTTTCTCTTTGGGATGTCACGGATTCCACGGCGGGTTCGTCAGGCTCGTCGTTTATCAGCGGGTATACGGATAAATGGGTGTTGCACTGTTCATAGACTGCTTCCATAACCGC
>JAISWA010000044.1 GCA_031271275.1 Clostridiales bacterium
AGGCCGGGCGCGCGAAGGGAAACACTGGAATCCTACATTAAACGCTTACAAAAGTTAGAGAGTATCGCCGACGAATTCAAGGGCGTGGAAAAATCCTTCGCAATACAAGCCGGGCGCGAACTGCGCATCGTAATCATCCCCGAGGAAGTGGACGATTCCTCGCTCATGCTGCTTGCCCGGGATATCGCGCGGCGCATAGAGGAAGAATTGGAGTACCCCGGACAGATAAAAGTCAACCTGATACGGGAGACACGGGCAATAGAATACGCGAAGTAAAAAATTTAACGCAAATAACAAAGGCTGCCCCGGGAAAGATGAGGCAGCCTTTTTTGTATGTCAAATGTATTCAAATTCCAAGCGGTAGTTTTTAATGTCAGGATAATCCTCAAGATAAATAGCCACAGATTCAAGCATCATCGCTTGAGTTTCCTGTATGGAATCGCCCTGAACGGTACAGCCGCCGTTTTCCATATCGCAGGAAGCCCAGTAACCGCTCACATCTTCGCAAGGATGAATAGTAGCCCGGTAAACGGGAACAAGCGTGACACTATTTAAAACGGGAGCCATATAACCACCTCTACCGGCTATATTATGCCCCATGCCGCGAGGTTTAGACGCAACCATAAAACGCTCCTTTCGATCCAATTAAGATAACAACGTAACCACTATAACACGGCGAAAAGCGACCAACAAGCACCCCATGAAAACAAAAGCAGGAGGTGAAAGCGGATGTAATACACAGCCGCATGATGGTCGCGCCACCAGACTATATTGACAAAAGCGAGTTAAACATGCGGTATGACAGATGTCGCAAAACAGCCGCAAATCCCACGAATAAAAGAAAAAGCCCCGCATATACGGGACTTTCATTTTAACAGGAGCAGTAGGACTCGAACCCACGACATTTGGTTTTGGAGACCAACGTTCTACCGGCTGAACTATGCTCCTACATCCGGTTTGGCGCGAGGGACATTATAATGGCGCGGGTATTGCATGTCAAGCAACCGCCCGCAGAGCCGCGCTATCCCGCCATCCTCGCGGGATGCGCGTTCAAATCATACCCGTCGCGCTTTCCCGCAATCAGCGAATAATACCCCCGGCACGCGACCATCGCGGCGTTGTCGGTGCAGTATTCCAACGCGGGCAGACGCAGTTCCAAATTATTTTCTATGCACGCGACCTCCGCCGCTTCGCGCAGGGCGCGGTTTGCGGCGACGCCGCCGGCGAGGGCGACGGTTTTATAACCGGTGCGCTCAACGGCGAGCAGCATTCGGTCTATCAGCACGTCCACCGCCGCCTTTTGGAACGACGCCGCCATATCCGCGTCGGAAATTCCGCTGTTCGCCTTTCGCTCCCGTTCAAGGTATTGTATTACCGCCGACTTCAGCCCGCTGAAACTGAAATCCAAACCTTCCAATTTCGTCCGGGGGAAGCGCACCGCGTTGGCGTCGCCTTCCCGCGAAAGCCTGTCTATCGCCGGCCCGCCGGGGTACGGCAAGCCCAACGCCCGCGCCGCCTTGTCGAAGGCTTCCCCCGCCGCGTCGTCCCGCGTTCCGCCGAGCACCTCATATTGGTTGTAATCCCGCACCGCTATCAGCAGCGTATGCCCGCCGGACACCACCAACGACAAAAACGGCGGTTCGATTCCGCCGTTCAAATAATTGGCGCAGATATGCCCCTCAATATGGTTTACGCCGATTAAAGGCTTTGCTTGCGCGAACGCGAGCGCCTTCGCGTAAGAAAGACCCACCAACAGCGCCCCCACCAAGCCGGGACCGTTCGCTACCGCGTATGCGTCGATATCCGTTAATTGGCAACCGGCAACCGCCAACGCTTCGTCCACGACCGCGCCTATGCGCTCGATATGCTTCCGCGCGGCAATTTCGGGAACAACGCCCCCGAAGGGCCGGTGTATATCGATTTGCGAGGAAATTACGTTGGAAAGCACCTCGCGCCCGCCCTGCACCACGGAAGCGGAGGTTTCGTCGCAGGAAGTCTCAATTCCCAGAACCAGTTTGAAATCCGCGCCCGCCGGCAACCGTTCGGGAGCGCCTGACTCAATCGTTGTCATGCGTTGGCTTTTTCACCCCGGTAAATGATAAAAAGCACCGAGCCTATAACCAACGCGAAGCCAAGCGCGGTAATACTCCCGCCCGCCTGCACCGACGTCGCCGAACCTACCTGGCTTATCATGACGAGGAACCTGTCAAACGCCGCGCCGCAGCCGGATAAAAACGCGCCCACCGCGTCGGTCATAGCGGACAGCTCCGGCCGGGTAGACAGGAATTCCGCCACGGCGTCGCGGTTGTACGCCAAACCGAGGGCAAGACCCATCAGCACCGCGCACAGCCCCCAGAACACCCGCGTCACGATGTCGGCGACCGCCTTCCCCGTTTCGGGCGACACTGCCGGGGCATACGCGGGCAGCGCGCTGATTTTTGTCATCACGCTTGCGGCAAAGCCTTCCGGCGCTTCCGTAATAACTCCCGGCGCGGGGTTCGTACCGTTAAAATCCTCCATCGCCTCGTCAAAGGCGAGAAAATACTCGCGGCAGCTTTGGCATTTTAAAACGTGGCGCGCAAGCGCGGCGGCTTTCGCCGGTTTGATTTTCCCGTCCATGTGCTGAAGCATGGCTTCATTCGCCTTTTCACAGTCCATAACTTTCACCTTCTTTTAAATAACTTTCTTTAAGCAGCTTCCTTCCCCGGAAGATACGGTTCTTTACCTTTGAAAGCGGCTCGGCGGTAATATCGGAAATTTCCTGATAACTGAGCCCCTGCTGATGGTATAGCACAATGGGTATTCTGTACATCTCGGGTAAGTCCGCCACGATTTTATTGATGCGCCGCGTCTGTTCGCGCTTAAGGTAAACGGCTTCCGGCGAGGCTTCGGTTCCGGTGGACTCCAGTTCGTACTCGCACGCGTCCAACGGGACGGTTTCCTGTTTTTTGCGCCGGTGCTGGTCAATCACATGGTTTGTGGCGATGCGGATTACCCATGTGCTGAACCGGTATTCCGACGAGTACGACCTGAGGTTTTTATAAATTTTCAAGAAAACGTCCTGCGCCAAATCGTTGGCTTCCTCGTTGTCCTTCGTCATTCGCAGGATGATGGAATACACCAGATTCTTATACCGGGCCACCAACTCGGAAAAACAAGACTGATCACCCGCGAGACAGCCTTCGATTAGCTCCATGTCCGTCTTCGCAGCCATATCCGTCATTTACTTAACCCACCCTTTTAATTATCTATAATTTAGGCAACCGCTATTAACCGATGAAACGGTCACTGCGGATTTTTTGCCTCTGCAAAAAATCCACTCGTGCGGGCGTTCGCTTCGCTCACGTCCTCCTCGCGCCCGTTTCTTTTCGAGTTTATAGCGGTTGCTTTTAATCATCCATAAAACGAAGCGTCTTTTTCATCCTGTCGCGGCCTATGACGGTGTTGGGGAAAATAGCCGCCGCTGCCGGAAGGTATTCCGCCGGGTTTTGCAGCGCCGGGCTGAAATGGGTGAGCCACAGCTCGCCTACTTCCGCCTTTTTGGCAATCTCCGCGGCTTCCGCGAAAGACATGTGCATATGTTGGGCGCATTTTTCGTCGTCGTTCCCGTGCAAACCCTCGCAGATAAATAAATCCGAGCCCTTCGCGAAAGGCACCAACGCGGGAACGGGGCGCGTGTCGGTGCAGTAGGTTACGGACAGCCCCCGTCGCCTGGGCCCGAGCACCATGTCGCTCGTGTACCTTTTATGATTATATACGATGTCCGCGTCATTTTGTTTCTGCAGCGCCGACCAAACTTCCATCGGCACGCCCCCTGCCTTCGCGCGTTCCAAGTCGAACTTGCCCCGACGGGACAACGCAATGTTGTAGGCAAAGCAGGGCGTGCGGTGCCGCAGCGGAAGCGCGCGCAAGGTAAGGTCGCCGTCCCCGGCGAAATGATCTTTGCCCGGGCTCCATTCCGTAAACTCCATGGGAAAGCTCAAGCCCTGCGCGATTACGCAAAGGCTGCGCACGAAGTATTCCAACCCCGGCGGTCCGAAAAAGCGAACCGGCTCCTTCCGCTCGGAAGCGTCGATACACAGCAGCACACCCGGCAAGCCGGAGATATGGTCCGCGTGGTAATGGGTGAAACAAATCGCGTCTATATTCTTGAAACCCCAGCCCAAAAGCTTGAGCGAAACCTGCGAGCCTTCGCCGCAGTCGAAAAGTATCAGCCGCCCGTCATGACGGCATATCATCGAGGATAAATACCGGTTGGGCAGCGGCATCATTCCGCCGGTACCCACAAGCGCTACGTCAATCATGCCTGCACGTCGGGTATCTGCCAGTCTATCGGGGCAAGCCCGTTCTTTTCCAGAAAGGCGTTCGTCCGCGAGAAATGTTTGCAGTTAAAGAACCTGCCCCCGGCAAGCGGGCTCGGGTGCGCCGCCACAAGCACCAAATGCAGCGGGTTGTCTATGCGCGAGCCCTTGACCTGCGCGTCCCGCCCCCACAATAAAAAAACCACCGGCGTGTCTTTCCCGTTTAATACGTCAAGCACACGGTCGGTGAAAATTTCCCATCCCCTGCCGGCGTGGGAACGGCTGCGCCCCCGTTCCACCGTAAGCGTCGTGTTAAGCAGCAGCACGCCCTGAGCCGCCCAATGCAGCAGGTGTCCGTTGTTGGGGACGGTGCAGCGCATGTCGGTCTCCAGTTCCTTAAAAATATTTTGCAGCGAGGGCGGCACTTTGGCGGCGGGCTGCACCGAGAACGCGAACCCGTGCGCCTCGCCGGGGTTGATGTACGGGTCTTGACCGACGATTACGACCTTGGTTTCCCGGTAGGGCGTAAATTTAAGCGCGTTAAAAATATCGTGCATCCCGGGATAGATTGTTTTAGCGCGGTATTCCTCTTTTAAAAACGCGCGCAGTTTTGCGTAATATTCTTTCTCAAACTCATCCGCAAGCAGCGCGTCCCAGTCGTTATTAAAGCTTACCATCCCACACCCCGTTTGTTGAAAATATGCATGAGTATAACGGATGAGCCGTTTTATTTCAATTACGCGGAAAGATTAGCCGCGCGGAATTAATATAGTTTTATAACCGGACGCGCCGTTTCCCGTTCGTTATAAAGCCTACTAAACCTACTGAATTATAGGTATTTGTATCGGCAAAAAAGCCTTTAGAATCAAGGTTTTAAACGCAAAAAAAACGCTATGGCCCTATAAAACCATAGCGTTTTTTTGTGGTGGCGGTTACGTTTAGCGGAGAACGCCGGAGGTTGATTTTTCTGTTGTGGTGGGTTGGTCGGAGGGTTGTTCGATAAACATTAGGTCAGGGCTGTCAAGATAGAGTGCGTCCAACGGATATTCGATTATATTTCTTTTATAGCGCGACTGAGTTTTCTCAGAATCACGTGGCTGCATCCACCATCCGCGAGGGTTATAATTTTCTTTGTTACGGTTTCGTTGCCACTGAGAAGATTCAATCTGCGTGTCAAAGTAATAATATTCCCCGTCAATCTCAATCTCCACCCACGCATGATGATTCATTGAGCCACTTGTGTTAATTGAACAACCGTTGATGAGATGAGGTTTAAATCCTAACGACTCAGCCATAAGAATAAAAAGCGAAGAGTATGCATAACAATCGCCCTCTCCAAATCGCATTATCTTGGCGGAACTACCATCTATATCATTATACCAAAAGCGAGCTATACTAGGCAGAGAAACCTCTTTTTCAATATCTTCATCGGTCGGACGCATAGAAATATCTATCGGTTCGCCATCCCTCTTATTAGTGTAGGCATAACTACGAATAATGAAATCATAAACTTTTTCTAATTTAGCTAAACTCGAGGTTTCTGCTGCTGTCAGCCGTTTTGTGAAGCTATTCACGAAATTATAAAAATATGAAGGTCCGTCGTTAGATGTTTTATCTATAATAAGTCTATTTGAAATCAAGTCTTCTTTAGTGTTAATAGTTACTCCGGTTATTTCTTCATACTCCTTTTCGGAGACTTCATATGCACACACAAAAAAACGCGGAGGTTGCGCTGATGTTAACAACACGCCGGTTTGTGTACTGTCAGGATACAAAGCATACATTTCTTTTCTAGACCTTAAATCATATTCATTTATAGCAAGAATATGTTTATAAAAAGTTTCACCGTCAACCAGAGTTCCCGCAATGGAAAGCCCATAACTAGGAGTATCGTAATATTCAATAGCATCAGGGTGTAAATATAAGGGGTTCACCACCATCCATTGAAATTTTAAATCTCCATTTTCAGCAATATCAATTTCTTCCTCTAACTCTTGAGTATTATTAAGACTTTTCTTGTTATACTGCTCTTCAGTTATTTCAACACCATTATAGTAATACTTTATCGTCTCTACGCCGTCTGCAGATGTATTTGAGAACCTTACCCAACCGTCGGGTATATCTGTGGTGGCGGCATATACATCTTTCACCATTAAAGTGCAGACGACAATAAACACCGCTAATGTCACCGTTGAGATGAATATATACAGGAAGCGCTCAAAAAAGGGGATTTTTTTCTCCTCACTCGCTTCGTCGCTATTCTTACTCACGTTAGTTACATAGTGTTCCATTATAAATTCTCCTTCTTCACTAAATGATTAAATCCGTTGATATTTTCATAGGTCAATAAATACCAGAAAAATACAGGCAGACCAATCCCTGTATCGGGATAGAAACGAATATGGAATGCCGAACTTGCGCTTATAGCTTATTGATTATATACGAAATGATAAAATTTCCGTAGCTTTAAATATAACTTTAGATAAGCTGATTATGTTCCGCTACTTTATCAACCCCCACAAATAAAAAGTCCTATGATTCTTCAATCACAGGACTTTTCGTTTATGGAGAATAGGAGGCTCGAACTCCTGACCTCATGACTGCCAGTCATGCGCTCTCCCAACTGAGCTAATCCCCCGCGCAAAAAATTTCAAACGCGCTCTACTATACCTAAACGCGGAAAAAAAAGCAAGGCTCATTTTTATATTATTATGCCTTTCTGGCGGACGCGTCATAAAATGCGGTCGATATTTCCGGTATCCAGCGTATCGTTGTAATACAATAACGTTGTTTTCCAATACTTCCCGGTTTAAAATGCGGCTATCTACATTATAATTGCTCGGGGGTCATACTATGACATATTGTGTTTGTGACTGCAACAGGGAGTACCTGTATTTAATGCAGGAAATGTTAGAGCGCCACGCCTGCGATAAAAGCCGCGTGTGCCATCCCTTTTTATCCGCTGACGCGCTTATACGGTATTTGCGCACCTACGGGGCGGACGTTATTGTGATTGACGCCATATTGGGCGATAAGAGCGGCGTCGAAGTGGTTAAGGAAATACATACGATAATTCCCGGGGCGCAGATTATTTTCACTTCCGGGGATATTACGCTGTGTTCGTCGGTGTACGCCGTCGAGCATGTATGTTTCCTGCCGAAGCCCGTAAACGAAACCACGTTCGCCTGGGCGCTTGGCGTAGCCGAGGAACGCGCGCGCGTGCAGAAGATGAAGACGCTTTCTTTTAAAAACAGGGAAGGCATATTCAAAATCCCGTTTGAAGATATCTTATTTTTGGAAAACAACAAGCGTAAGCTGACGGTGCATACCCGCAGCGGGGCAATGGAAACCTACGCTTCCATAGAATCTGTCTCGAGCGATTTGGACGCCCGTTTTATTCACTGTCATAAGAGCTTTATCGTCAACATGGATTTTGTGCAGAGTATGCAGCGGAAGAACTTTTTATTGGAAACCGGGCAAACCATCCCCATAAGCCAATCGAGGTTCGCCAATTCGAGGATGGTTTTCCTGACGCATTTAGGGAGCGTATAATATTTTCCGGATGACCGAATACGTAAGCAAGTCCAGTTTTTCACGGTAATCCGACATTCTGAAAGACACATAGCCTTCAAGGTGCAGCGCGCGGTTTTGTTGAAGAAACGCGCGCAATTTTTTTATATTCTCCGCGTGCACGGGGGTGCCGCGCAAATCGAGCGCGATGTTTTGCAGCGCCGGCGACTGGCGGTAAACGGGGTTTTCCTGTATGGCGACATACTCAAGCAGCGAGGCGATTCCCTCAACCACCTCGCCGCTTTTATTTTTGGCGTCAAAGGCGCAGGACAAAAAAAACAAGCCCTCCGCGCGGCCCTCGCCTCTGCGGGAAAGCCGCCCCGCGTCCGTCTCTGCGGAGACGAACGCGCCAAGCGCCTGTTCATATTCGCGTGTGAAAATGGTCAGCAACTTCATAAGAACCACCTGTGCCGGAACGGTTGTTATATATAATATGCCGGCACAAGCTTTGATTTATCTTGTTTCAGGAAAAATACGGGCGTGGCTTGTTATAACGGTAGTGTTATACCATCCCCTCCAGCAGTTCCCTTGTCATTTTTACGGTGTCAAACCCGTCGTCGTTTATTTCGTTTTGGCTGTTGGGCCGGTCGTTGGCTTTCGGGTCGGGTTTAAACGTCAGGTGCGGGCTCGGCGTCATGGTGAACAGTAGCCGCGTGGGGTTTTGCTGTATTGCCGCGTACATTTTCTCCACATTGATGGCGGCGTCGGGGCGCAGGCTTATGACGATATTCCGCTGCTTCTGCGTAACGGAAACCGCGCCCGCCTTATGCGCCGCCGCTTTCAGCATGGCTACCTCAAGCAGGTTTGTCACCGCCCGGGGCGGGTCGCCGAAGCGGTCCTCCAATTCCTCCTGGGTGTCCGCGTAGTCCTGCTGACTGCGAATCAGCGAAATTTTCTTGTACATCTCCAGTTTTTGCAGCTCGTCGGAGATATATTCCTGCGGGATGTACGCGTTGACGCGGATATCGATGTTGGTCTCGAAATCTTCCGTTACGGGCGTTCCCCGTAATTCCGAAACCGCCTCGGAAAGCAGCTTGCAGTACATGTCATAGCCCACCGCGTCCATATGCCCGTGCTGCTCCGCGCCGAGCAAATTGCCCGCGCCGCGTATCTCCAGGTCGCGCATGGCTATCTTGAAACCGGAACCGAATTCCGTAAACTCGCGGATGGTTTGCAAACGCTTCTCCGCGTTTTCCTGCAAAATTTTATCCTTGCGGTACATCAGGTACGCGAAGGCGAGGCGGCTTGACCGCCCCACCCTTCCCCTGAGCTGATAGAGCTGGCTCAGGCCCATGAAGTCCGCGTCCTGTATGATAATCGTGTTCACGTTGGGGATGTCCAGACCGGTCTCCACGATGGTGGTGCAAACCAGTACGTCGATATGCCCGTCCACAAAATCCATCATGACGTTTTCCAACTCGTGCTCCGACATCTGCCCGTGGCCGTAAGCCACCCGCGCCTCGGGCACCAGTTTTTGCACCCGGGAAGCTTCCTCCATAATATTCCTGACCCGGTTATGCAGGTAATACACCTGCCCCCCCCGGGAGAGTTCCCGGTTTATGGCGTCCCGCACAAACTCCGGGTTATATTCCATCACATAGGTCTGAACGGGCCGGCGCTCCTCGGGCGGCTCGTCGAGCAGGCTCATGTCCCGTATACCCGAAAGGCTTAAATGCAGCGTGCGGGGTATGGGCGTAGCGGTCAGGGTGAGCACGTCCACGTCGGCGCGCAGCGCTTTCAGCTTTTCCTTGTGGGTAACGCCGAACCGCTGTTCCTCGTCCACGATAATCAACCCGAGCTCCAAAAAGGAAACGTCCTTCGAAAGTATGCGGTGGGTGCCGATCACGATGTCCACCCCGCCGTCCGCGAGGCCTTTTACGACTTTGGTCTGCTCCTTCTTGGTCTGGAAGCGGGAAAGCCGCTCCACGGTAACGGGGTAATCCTTCATCCGCTCCTTAAACGTCATGTAATGCTGCTGCGCGAGGATGGTAGTGGGCACGAGGTACGCCACCTGTTTGTTGTCCTGCACCGCCTTAAACGCGGCGCGTATGGCGACCTCCGTCTTCCCGTAGCCCACGTCGCCGCAAATCAGCCGGTCCATAATCTTTCCGGATTGCATGTCGCGCTTCACGTCTTCGATGGCGGCGAGTTGGTCGTCCGTTTCCTCATAGGGGAACTGCGCCTCGAACTCCGTCTGCCATACCGTGTCCCGCTCGTATGGGTAGCCGGTCGCCGCCTGCCGCTTGGCGTACAGCGAGATTAAGTCCTCCGCCAGGATTTGCACGGAATGTTTCGCCCGGGACTTCGCCCTTGCCCAGTCCGCGCCGCCCAGTTTGCTTAGCTTTGCCTTCTCCTGCCCGCCGATGTATTTTTGTATCATGTCCATCTGCGCCGTGTGTACGTACAGGGAACCGCCGTCGGCGTATTCGAGCTTTAAATAATCCTTCCCGCAGCCGTCGGTGATGAGCTGTTCAATCCCTTTGAAAACGCCTATCCCGTGGTTGTCGTGCACCACGTAATCGCCAATGCGCAGGTCGGAAAAATGCGCGATTTTCGCGGCGTTTTTTTCGCGGCGGGATTTCCGGCGTTTGCTTTTCCGGTCGGCGGCGAAAAGTTCCTTGTCCGTTACCACCGCGAGCTTGCTGTCGGGGTACTCGAAGCCTGCGGTAAGCGTGCCGCGGGTTACGGTGATGACGCCGGGGGGCGGCGCTTGGGAAACTTCGCCGTCCAAATCGTCCGCGTACCGCACGGGCAGTTCCAACGCGGCGATTTCCTCCGCCAAGGTCTGCCCGTGCCGCCGCTGCCCCGCCAGAATAACCACGGCGTACTTTTTTTCTATCCAATAGGACAAATCCTCTTTAAGCTCGCTGGGCCGCCTTCTGAGGGGCATACAGGATTTGACCGCGTAGTGTACCAGCGCCTGCGGCTTAAACTCCCGGGGGGTATGGGGCAGCGACGCCAGCAGCACTTGCTTGAAGATGGACGCTTTGTCCAACGCGTCCTCCCAGGTGAGCACCATTTGCTCTTGGGACGGCAGCCAGTGGCCGGAGAACAGCCGGTGCGTCACGCTCTCGGTAAACTCTGCCCGGACGGTTTCCATATGCGCGGCGATCCGGTTGGGCTCGTCTATAAAAAGCAGGGCGTTTAACGGGAAGAAGTCCAGCAAGTTTGAAGGGCGGCGCTTGTCGCCGTAGAAATAGGGGAAGAACGCTTCGATATTCGGCAGGGTCATGCCTTCGGAAAGGCGCTCGATTACCTCGCCGATGGCGGCGGTAAGCGCCTGCGCCTCGGCGCGTTTGTTTTTCCGGCGGAACTCGGCTTTCGTTTCCTCAAACTCCCGTTTGATATTTTCAATCGCCGCTTTTAAGCGGCGGCGGTCATAGACAAATTCCCGCGCGGGGTAAACGGTCGCGCTTGCGGCTTTTTCCACCGAGCGTTGGGAATAGGCGTCCACTATGCGGATGGAGTCTATTTCGTCGCCGAAAAATTCAAGCCGGACGGCCTGGTTGTCGTTGAGCGGCGCGGAACCGCCGTTTGCGCCGCCGGTGTTTACCCGCGCCACCGTCGCCCCGATATCCAAAATCCCGCCGCGCAGCGCGAACTGCCCCGGGCCTTCCACCAAACCGCTGCGCTCGTAGCCCATGTCCGTCAGCTTACGCGCCAGTTCCTCGGGGGGGAGTTCTTCCCCTACGGAAAAAGACGCGATATTTTTCTCAAAGACATCCGGCGGGACGGTACGGTCAAGCAGCGCTTCCGAGGAAACCACCACAATCGTGAAGCCGCCTTTTTCCCGCAGGGCGTTAAGGGTTTTGAACCGCTGGCGCGTGATGTCGGCGCTTTTTACGTCCGCCGCGTAGAAAATCACGTCCCGGCTCGGGTAAAAATGCACGCCGTCGTGGAAGAAATAATATAAGTCCTCGTAAATTTCCTTTGCCTTCAGCTCGGACGCGGCGACGATGAGCGCGGCGCGGGGGGGCGAATCGGGGTTCTGCCGGGAAAGCGCTTCCATCAGCCCCGCCGCCAGGTGCCACTTCTGCGAGTCGGTGACCCCTGTGGCAAGTACCGGGGTGTTGTTGTTTGTTACGTCTTTAAGGGTTTGGGAAAAAGGTTCAGACTGGTAAAGGGGGGTGAGCAGCGCGTTCATATATCCTCCGGTACGGTGAATTTAAATTTGTTCCTGTTCAGCTTTCTATGGCGTGTCTTAAAGCGACTCGTTCTGTATGCGTTTATTGTATCGATTCATAACGGCGGCGACTCCCTCGCGCAATATTTCCAACACAGCCCCGCCCGCGCGTTCCACGCTTTGTTCTATTGCCGCCGTCTCGTCTTTCTTAAACCGGCTAAGCACCCAGTCCGCCAGGTCCCAACCTTCGGGCTTGTCCCCGACGCCTATTTTCACCCGCGTAAAAACATCCGTCCCCAAATGGGAAATAATGCTCTTTAACCCGGTGTGCCCGCCCGCGCTCCCCTGCGCCCGCACGCGAATATCCCCCACCGGAAGGCTGATATCGTCGCAAACGATTATCAACTCCGATGGGGGTAATTTATAAAAATGCAGCAGCGCGCCGACAGCCTCTCCGGAATGGTTCATGTAGGTTTGCGGTTTCGCGAGAATCACCGGTTCGCCGTT
>JAISWA010000112.1 GCA_031271275.1 Clostridiales bacterium
TTATAATACCCTTGTCGCCTTTACATAGCATTTGGAATAATATTTCTCATTCAATCCGGAAATCACCACGCCCTCGCCCCACGACGACGCGTGGATAAACTGCCCGTCCCCTATGTACATTCCCACGTGGGAAATACGCCCGCTGCCGGTTGTCGCAAAAAACACTAAGTCGCCCTTCTGCAATTCGCCCCGGTCAACTACGGTTCCTTGCGTCGCCATGTCGCGGGAACTGCGGTTAACCGAAATGTCAAAATTCTTTAAGACGTAGTTCACAAACCCGGAGCAGTCGAAACCTTTGTTGGGGTTCATGCTGCCGTAAACATATCGCGTTCCGAGATATTCCTTCGCGAAAGAGATTATCTCGTCCACTTCACCTGTGCTTCCCGCGTTCATAAAAGCCAGATTGACGAACGCTTCTTCTATCACCGCAGCTTTGGGCGCTTCCACCTGCGGCAGCGCTATCGCCGACGAGAAATCGACGGTGGATTTGTGCATGTACCCGATTATCCCGTTGCACTTTACCTGAAGCCATTCATCGTTGCAGATACCGAGGACGCTGACCGCCTCGTTAAGCCCGGGCATACAGTAGACCTCGCCGCCGTCGTCCCCCGGGGGGAAGGCGTATATCCACGCGAAATCGTCCGTCACCACGCCCGACGCGCCGTATATTTTTACAAATTGGTTGGCTATATACGCGCTGCTGCCGTCTTCGGAAATTTTTATCCGGTAAAAATCCCCTTCTTTTTCAAGTATCTCAAACGCGTCGCCGGTGTTTGCCATAAAAAGCACTTCGGAATCAAGCGTCGCCGCGACGCGCACATTAACTTTGTTCGCGGTTACGCTGCCGGAAGTCCTTGCGTATGCGGACACGGACATGCAAAGCGCCGCCCCAATCACCACTGCGTTTCCCAGTAAGAACTTAAACATCCGGTTTTTCATTATGTATGCTCCTTAAAGTCTCCTATGTATTTTAAAAATAGTTTGTTGCTAATATGTTAACAACTTATTACGACCATTATAAAAAGGTGTCATGAAAATGTCAATAAAATTTAATCATAATTTTGAAGTAACTTTATGGAAATTAAATAATAAATCAAGCCTGTCAAGAGGGCGGCCTTATTTTGCCTGTATATCATGCGGCGCATTTTACATAATAAAGCTGTAACAAAATGCTTAGCGGCGGAAGGACTGACAGACTTATGAAAGCATATAAAATTTTCGCGGTAATTTTATTAATAATATTAACAGGTTGCGCGGGTACGTTGGAGTCGAAGGGCGCGCGAAAGACAAGGCGCGGCGCGGTTGCCGGGGAAGCGCCGGGCGAGCTGTCGGATTTGACGGTGTCGGCGGCGGAAGATATGAACGGGCAGGTGCTCGGCAGCTTCAGCACGAATTTCAATGAAAAGGAAAAGCGGCGGGCGCATAACATCAGGCTCGCTTCCGATTCTATCAACCAATGCGTGGTGCAGCCGGGGGAAACATTCTCGTACAACGAAACCGTGGGCCCCACTTCCAGAAAAAACGGATATAAGCTCAGCACGATTTTTGTGAAGGGGGAGAAGGAAGAAGGCTACGGAGGAGGCGTCTGTCAGGTATCAAGCACCTTATACAACGCCGCCGCCAACGCCGGTATGGTAATCGTCGAACGGCATGACCACTCAAGGCCGGTACCGTATGTGGAAGCAGGCAAAGACGCGGCGACCTCTTACGGCGGGATAGACTTCAAATTCCAAAATAACCAGCCGTTTTCCGTTATGATAAACAGCCGTGTGGAGGGCGGGGAAATTTCCGTATCCATCAGCGCCCTATAATATCCTTCCCACCGCAAACAAGCCTGTCACCGTAAAACGGCGGCGGGCTTGTTTCGTTGTCCCGCGATTGTTTAATTGTGCAAATTTGCTGTATAATCCAGATATCCCATCTGAAATTTATTTCATTTTTACAAATTATTGCTTCCTTAGAAAGGTGACGTTGTTTAATGGCGGCCTCCCCGAAAAGCTTGATAAACGAGAAAGACGTGGCGGAAGAACGCATCCGCCGCGAAATGTTGGAAAACATCTTTAACGCCATGGACTGCTGTATATATATAAGCGATTTGGAAACGGACGAGATTTTATTCGTCAATAAAAAAATGCGGAACGATTTCCATCTCGGGGCGGATATAAAAAACCTAAAATGCTGGCAGGTCTTGCAGGTGGGGAAGACGGAAAGGTGCGCGTACTGTAAGAAGCCCCGGCTTCTCGAAAACCCGGACGAGCCGGTTTCGTGGGAAGATGACGCGAATACGTTGGGGAGGGCGTTTAGCGTCATCGACCGGCTGATTGACTGGCCGGGCGGTAAAAAAGTGCATATGCAGCAGTGCTCCGACATTACCGAATCGAAACGCTCCTCCGCCATGCTGCAGCTCGCGCTGACGGAGGCGCAGTCGGCAAGCCGCGCAAAGAGCGACTTCCTTTCCCGCATGAGCCACGAAATGCGCACGCCCATGAACGCCATCATCGGCATGACGGCTATCGGGCATTCCGCCGCCGACATAGAAAAAAAAGACTACGCTTTTGAGAAAATCAACAACGCGTCCAAGCATTTGCTCGGGGTAATAAACGACGTGCTCGACATGTCCAAGATTGAGGCAAACCGGCTTGAGCTTACCCATGACGATTTCGCCTTCGACAAAATGCTGCAGAAGGCGGTTAACGTAATAAACTTCCGCATGGACGAGCGCAGGCAGTCGCTTAACATCCATGTAGACAAAAATATCCCCCCTTCGCTTACCGGCGACGAGCAGCGGCTCGCGCAGGTCATTACGAACCTTTTGGCAAACTCGGTCAAATTTACGCCGGAGAAAGGCGCGATACGCCTTGACGCGCAGCTGCTGTCAGAGGAGGACGGCGTCTGCCGCGTAATGATAAGCGTAACCGACACCGGAATCGGGATGACGGAAGAACAAAAAGGGCGTATTTTCCGTTCCTTTGAACAGGCGGAAGCCGGAACCTCGCGCCAATACGGGGGGACGGGACTGGGGCTTTCCATTTCCAAGCGGATTGTGGAGCTGATGGGCGGGGAAATTTGGGTGGAGTCAGAAAAAGACAAGGGCTCGAAATTTTCCTTCACCGTATTGTTAAAGCGGGGGACGGGCATACCGAAACCGATAGAGGAAAGCGACGCTTTTTACCGGGGGAACGAGGATTTTTCCGGGAACAGAATACTGCTCGCCGAAGATATGGAGATTAACCGCGAAATCGTGCGCGCGCTGCTTGAGCCCATGAACCTGACTTTGGTATGCGCGGAGGACGGCGTGCAAGCGCTGCGGATATTTGAAGCGTCGCCGGATCAATTCGATATGATTTTTATGGACGTGCAAATGCCGGAAATGGACGGGTATGAATCTACGAAGCGCATACGCGAACTGGACACGCCATACGCGAAAACCGTGCCGATTGTGGCGATGACAGCCAACGTTTTCCGTGAGGACATTGAGCGGTGTATGCGCGCGGGCATGAACGGCCATGTGGGAAAGCCGGTTAATATGGAAGAAATACTGACGGTGCTAAAAAAATACTGCAAAAAGAAGTGAAGCCCTAACTCCCTTTCAGGAAAGATTTAAGCGTCTTCATCATATCAATCAGGTCGAGCGGTTTGCCGAGGTGGCTGTTCATCCCCGCCGATATGCACGTCTCGATGTCTTCCTTGAAGACATTTGCCGTCATTGCCACAATGGGGATGTTCCGCGCTTTTTTGGACCCGATTGCCCGTATGCGCCGCGTAGCTTCAAGCCCGTCCATTTCGGGCATTTGTACGTCCATAAATATCATGTCGAAGCGTTCCGGCTCTTTTTTAAATTTTTCCAATGTTTCAAGCCCGTTGACGGCGCACACGATTTCGAGCGCTGTGGATTCGAGAAGGGAAATCACAATCTCGCGGTTTATCTCCACGTCCTCCGCCAACAGCAGGCAATACCCCTTGAAGGACTCCAACTCGTCGAGGGAATAAGCGCTGCCGTTCCCGTTTGCCTCCGCTAATTTTCCCCGCGCCACCGAGCAGCGCACGACAAAAGAGAATTGCGCCCCTTTCCCCAACTCCGATTCTATCCAAATCTTCCCGCCCATCAACTCCACAATGCGTTTTGAAATCGCGAGCCCGAGCCCGGTTCCGCCGTACTTGCGGGAAGTGGTGCTTTCCGCCTGCTCAAAGGACGTAAACAGCCGCATCATTTGGTCTTCGCTTATTCCGATGCCGGTGTCGCGCACGTCAACCTGTATCGTACAGGAACCGTCCGGTTCATCCGACAAAAGTTTCGCGGTCAGCCAGAGGGAGCCTTCCTCCGGCGTAAATTTTACCGCGTTGGTCAGCAGGTTGGTGATTACCTGCGTCAGCCGGTGGTCGTCGCCCATAAGCGCGCGGGGGATATGGGCGTCAAGGCTGATATGGAGCGCCTGCTTCTTTTCCTCCACGCGGAAACTGATCACGTTTACCGCGTCTTGAACAATTTTCTCAAAATTAAACTCGTTAACGGAAAGCTCAAACTTCCCCGCTTCTATTTTAGACATATCGAGGATGTCGTTTATGACCCCGAGCAAATGCTGCGAGGCGCTGTCTATCTTCTCGAAGGCGTAGTCTTTTTTATCCAGGTCTGCGGCGGATTTACCAATCAGCGTCATGCCGATAATCGCGTTCATGGGCGTGCGCATTTCGTGGCTCATGTTGGAGAGGAAATTCCCCTTGGCAAGGCTCGCCGCCTGCGCTTCGGTCAGCGCGGAAGTAAGCTCGTCCTGAAGGCGCACCATTTCGGTGATGTCGTTAAAGCTGCCGACAACGCCGCTTATTTTGCCGAAACGGTCGTACACGGGCGTGGTGTGCGCGCGGAACAGGTTTTGATTGATATCCGTAATCCATACCTGCGGGCCTTCCTCAAAAGTTTTGCGGACGTATTCGCGTATATTCTTGTTCCAACTGACCCGGGGTATTTCGTCGAGCTTCCTGCCTTCGACTTCCGAGGGGATAATATTGAGCTCGTCAAGGTACAGCCCGTTAAACAGCGAAATCACGTTGTCGGGGTCTACGCTCCAAATGATGCCGGAGTAGTTGGAAATAACCGCCTCAAGCTTAGCCGTGGTCGCCTGTATGTGCTGGGTCATCTTGCGGTGCTCGCGAAGGTCGCGCATATAGCATACGATTACAAATTCTTCGCCGTAACGCACGCGCACCAGGGTAATCTCCATGGGGACAGGCGTTCCGTCCAGTTTGGTATGCGCCCACTCCACCACTTCATGACCGGTTTCGAAAGCCGTCATAATATGCCGGTAAGCCGCTTCTTCCGACAAAGCGCCGTCGGGCTGCCGCTCGGGCATGATTTCAAAAAACCGGTCCATAAATTCCTGTTTGTCTTTCATCTCAAATATTTTCGTAACTTCCTCGTTGCAGTCGAACATTTTCCCCTCTTTGTTCCAGAGGGTGGTGCCAAGGGGCATCGCGTCGAGCATGAGCTTGGCGCGCTCATGGGATTCGCGCACGCGGGCGCTTTGCTCGTTGCGGTTGATGGTGTTAATCATCATAAGGCTGCCCGCGAACAGGATATTAATGTCGTCGTCGGTAAAGGCGCGGGCTTCGCGGCAGTCCGTAAAAGTAACGAACCCCCAAAATTGGTCCTGCAGGTGGATTGGAATCAAAATAATCGAGGCTACGTCAAAGTTAATCAGGAAATTCCGCTCGTTTTCAGGAAAATCCGGAACGGGGGCGCTGATAATCTCCCCCGCCTTAAATTTTTCGAGCCACCGGGGGAGTTCCCGCGCGTAACTGACCGCCATCCCGAGCTCCGGCGCTTTGCTGCCGCTTCCGAACTCGCTGAACCAGGAATGGGCGAGCACAAAATAAAGGCCGTCCTCGCGCTGCTCGTTTTTCCAGATGTTGATACGGTCTACATCGACACAGCTTGCCATCATTTGCATACCGTTCTGCAGCGTCGCGTCGAAGTATTCCTCGTCAATGACCGCGAGCATGACGGAAGCCATGTTGGTAACGGTATGGAACAGATGCTCCTGCCGCTCCCGCTCGAAAGCCATCGTTTCAAAATCCGCCTCGAAAACGCCGAGCTCGGTATGCATTTTTTGTATGCTGCGGGAAAGGTCGCCGATTTCATCGTTGCGTTCCCCGCCGAAAAACACGGCGGAGCGGTCGCTTAAACTGCCCGTGCTTTGGGAAAGTTTATCCAACGGTTTTAAGATAAAATGGCGGATAAAAAAATGGCTTGCCGTCGAGAACGCAATCAGCGTGACCAGCAAAACCACGGTAAACGGAAGATGATTGAGGGCGTTGTCGAGGAAAATCCGGTCAAAAAAAAATAAAACAGCCGCGATGAGCAATAAAGCGCCGGCGAACAAAAGGATGTGTATTCTGCGGGAAAGCGTAGCAATCCTGCTTTTGTTCATCAGCCGCTCCTCCCGTCAACCAGTGGCAGAAATGTGATATGAAAATATCAAAAGTATGCGGGATAGTCAACTTTTTGCAGCCTGTACATAATCACCGGGTTGTTGGCAAATACTTAAACAGGACTTATGTCACTGTGGGGGTTGGCGGCATGGAGTAAAGTAAGAAGCAATGCGTTCGGCAAATGTACCGACCGGATAGGCTGCAGCGCGACCCTATGGGTTGCCGCGGGGTGTATACTATTATTAAAGGGGTGTTTGCAGAAATGAAAAAATTATTGGCAGTGCTGTTGGCGGCGGTGTTCACCTTGCCGCAATCTTTGTTTTTAACGGTGAGCGCCGCGGAAACCGCGCCGCTGCCGGTATCGCGGATGGGTACGATAGCGGAAATGAGCGATACGCAGTACCGGTTTACCGCGGATTCCGGCGAGGAAATTGTTTTGAACGTCAGCCCGCAAACCTATGTGGCCGACGCGGCAACCGGCGCGCCTGCGGCTTTGAACGACAGGACGAACGACCATGTCATCGCGTATTACAGCGCGGCAATGACGCGGAGTATGCCGCCGCAGAGTAACGCGGTGCTCATCCTGTGCAATGTCCCGGCGGGCGAAGACGGGCTTCCGCCGGCGAATATGCCGCTGTACTGGCGGGTCGAGTCGTTGGAGGCGGGCGAAGGCAGCGTAAGGGTCACGGTAGACGGCGGCGGGCTGTTTGTAACCATCCCGCAGGAAGCGCCGATTTCGCCGTTTTTAACCAAGAATATCGCGGTGCTCGACGATATCGAAGTCGGCTCCGATTTGCTGCTGTGGTATCCTTTCGTGGCGGAAAGTTTCCCCGCGCAGGCAACAGCCGATAAGACGGTTATTCTTGGAAAGGCGGCGCCCGCCGGGCAGCCGGACGCACAGGCGGACGGCGGCGTTGACGAAGCGGTTTTGACATTAAACAAAGCCGATACGCTCATAATTGACGATGTTCTGACCGTTCCGCTCCGGCTCGTCGCGGAAGCGGCGGGTTACGCGGTGGAATGGGACGACGCGTCCAAGACGGCGCGGATTGACGGGAAAGATGAAATTACCGTTTCAGCGGCCGACGAAAATCTTGCTTCCTACAATGTAGGCAACAGGATTTATATCGCCGCCGCCGCCGCGGAAAAGTTGTTTAACCTGATACTCCGGTCTGATGAAGAAACGGTTTCGTTCACGACGGCGGAGTAGAAAATTGTTTTGCAAGGAGTACAAAGCGGCTCCGCCGCTTGTTTTCCGCAATTCGTCATAGGAAACTGCACCTTGCGCGTTCCGTTGGCTTCAAAACGGAACGCTATAATCAAGCAGTTTCCTATGACA
>JAISWA010000163.1 GCA_031271275.1 Clostridiales bacterium
GACAATGCCGCGTTTATTTCGCAAGGCGAATCGTTCAGTTTTATTGACGGCAACGGCGGGCTTTGGCTCGAACTGGATTCCGCCCTCACTCACGTTGCCGACAATGTGGTGGACGCAGCTTCCAACCTTATGTTGAAAAAAGACGGAACGGTATGGATTTACAGCGACAGGACAAACAGCGTAAGCGTTTACGACAGGATAGACAACGTGGTTTCAATCGCGGCTTCGGACGACTTGTTTGCCGCGGTAAAAGCGAACGGTTCCCTTTATACGTTCATGGATGACGCTGATAGCTATCCGGAATTTATTGCCGACAACGTAAAGACCGTTTACAGTTCGTATAATTACCCGGACGCTCATGTAAGATTTAACTATATGGCGTTTATAAAAAACGACGGCTCGCTTTGGATGTGGGGGCGTAACGACTGGGATAAAATAAACGCCGAACCCTACCATTTCGAAACGCCTGTAAAAGTAATGGACAATGTTGTTTCGGCATCGTTGGGCGGAAATACTTCCACAGCGCTTACGGCAGACGGCACGGTTTGGGAATGGGGCGAGTACACGCAATCATCCGCACCCAAAATAGTTATGGACGGCATTAAACTCCCCGGCGACATAACACCCATAACCCCGATTGCGCCGGAACAGCCCGCTACACCCGCGCAACCTACCGCGCCGCCGGCTGCTCCTATTCAACCTGCAACCCCCGGTATTACGGTAAGCCCCACGGCTTCGGAAGTTTTCGTAAACGGGGTGAGCAAAAGTTTTGAGGCGTACAACATAGAGGGCAGCAATTATTTCAAGCTGCGCGACCTCGCCTTTGTGGTAAGCGGCACGGCGAAGCAATTCAACGTGGGCTACGACGGCGCGACGCAGGCGATAACCATTACCACGGGGCAGCCGTATGTCCCCGCCGGCGGCGAAATGACGATGGGCGACGGCAGCGCCAAAACCGCCGAGCCTACCGCGTCAAGAATTTACCTTGACGGCGCGGAGTTGAACCCCACCGTGTACAACATCGGCGGCAACAACTTCTTTAATTTGGTTGACATGGTAAGCGCGCTGAACATCGGCGTTACCTATAACGAAACCACCGGAGCCATCGGCATTGACACCAACGCCAACTTCATGGGCGTGGTTACGGTATCGGGCGAACAGCCCATTGTGCCGCCGCCCGTTAATTATGCCGATACTCCGACGCCTGAGCCGACACTCCCACCGCCGGTTGAAATGCCTGTACCAACGCCGGCGCCGGTACCCGCAACGCCAAATGTAAATAATGAAGAAAATTATGTCCGCTCGGAATTTTCCGTAGACCTTGACGAAAACAATAACCCGGTGGAGATATATGGCGTCGAAATCTTTTTTAAAGGGGTAAAACCAGACATACAACAATCGGATATAACAGACATTACTTTGACTTTGAACGGGAAAGCTGTAGCCATCGATGGTTTCGATGTTACAAAGATGTTTGTAGAGGATGAAGAAACAGGAGCGACACATACGAGCTATTTTTTGATGATATATCCTTGGTTCGCGGACAGCGGCACCTATTCGTTTAGCTGCAAGATTTTGGGTGTTGAGTGTAGCACCGGAGCGTTCAATTTGTAGAAAGGTCATTCATTGGCAGTACAGCAAAAGCTCGTCATAGTGAACACGGTTTGCCGGACGCGCCCTCATCACGGCGCGTCTTGGCAAACGGCAGGCAGGTCGGGCGCGTAAAACCTATCGGCAAGTAGGCAATTGGCTCAGCGTTTCTTTATGAATACAGGGATATATCCCTTATCAGCGCCTTGATTGTTGAATTATCTTACATATATAATTATTTACGCCAGTTTATTGCTGCCCCAATAACCTTGCTTTAATAAAATTCCGAGGCGTATCGAAAAATGCTGTGTATTATAAAAACCGCACGAACACCTGATTCGCCAAGTCCATGCCCAGTTCCGTCAGCCGTATATTTCCGCCGCTTTCACAGAGCAGCCCCTGCGAAACCAATTTGCGGATTTCCGCGCCGTACACATCCTCAAGCGGCACGTTAAACACACGCTCAAACCCCCGGCGGGAAACGCCTTCCATTAACCGCAGCCCAAGAAACAGGGTCTCCGCCATCGCGTCCTTTTCAGACAGCGTTTCATAATCCTCCCGCTTAAACTTTTCCGGCGTAAATTCTTCCTTGGCAACTTCTTCATTAACCCCTTTGCCCGTGCGGCTTTCCTCATGGCTCAGATTATTTCCGATATATTTACTCAAATCATGGGTGTTCCTCCACCGCGCCTTGCCGTCGAAGGAATGCGCCCCAAGCCCGAACCCGAAATACGGCGTCCGCTTCCAGTACCGCGTGTTGTGCCGGCTCTCATAACCGCGCCGCGCGTAATTGGAAATTTCATAATGCGCGTAACCCGCGGCGGATAAAACCTCCTTGCACAGCGCATACATTTCCCGGTCCGCCTCGTCGCCGGGCAGCGTCAGTTCCCCGCGCTCCACCCGGCCGTACAGCGGCGTGCCTTCCTCCAACGTCAAGCTGTAGGCGGAAATATGTTCCGGCGAGCGTTTGACGACCGCGTTAAGGGTTTCCAACCAGTCGGCTTTCGTCTGGTACGCGCCTGCGGACGCGCCGCCGTCAAAACCCGCGCCCGGCAGCGCGAACATAATGTCCACGTTTATATTGCCAAACCCGGCGGAACGCGCCGCCTCATAGACATTAAAAAAATCTTCCGCCGTATGGGCGCGGCGCAGTATTTTAAGGAAGGAATTCTGCGCCGCCTGCAAACCCACGCTCAGCCGGTTGGCGCCGCTGTCTTTAAGCCGCCGCAGATAAGCGCCGTCAACGGTGCCCGGGTTGCACTCCACCGTAAACTCAGCGCCTTCCGTTAAATTGAATTGATGGATTTCGCCGGTTATTTCCAATAAAAAAGGGGCGGGCAGCGCCGTCGGCGTGCCTCCCCCTATATAAACCGTATCTATTGCAACGCCGCGCAGGAAACTTTCCCGCGCGGTTTTCAGCTCCCTGCACAGGGCGGCGGCGTAACGCTCCTGCGCGTCAGCCGCCGTGTCTTTCCCGAACGAAAGGAAGTCGCAGTACGCGCATTTGGAAACGCAAAAGGGAATGTGCGCGTAAATCCCGGCGGGTATTGCCCAAGGCTTCGCCCCGTTCGCCGCCACGCTTATTCCTCTCCCAGTTTCAGCACGTTCATAAACGCCTGTTGGGGCACTTCCACCACGCCTATCTGCCTCATGCGCTTCTTGCCCTCTTTTTGTTTCTCAAGCAGCTTTTTCTTCCGCGTGATGTCGCCGCCGTAACATTTCGCGAGCACGTCTTTGCGCAGCGCGCCCAACGTCTCCCGGGCGATTACCTTGCTTCCGATCACCGCCTGTATGGGTATTTCGAACTGGTGGCGGGGGATTTCCTTTTTCAGCTTTTCCGCGATTTTCCGCCCGCGCTCCTGGGCGGTTCCGCTGAACACGATAAACGACAAGGCGTCCACCGGCTCGTGGTGCACCAGTATGTCGAGCTTGACCAAATCGGACGCCTGATAGCCGATCAAATCATAATCAAGCGAGGCGTACCCCCTGCTCCGGGATTTCAGCGTGTCGAAGAAATCGTAAATAATTTCGTTAAGCGGGATTTCGTAACGCAGTATCGCCCGGGCGGATTCCAAATATTCCATCCCCAGGTACACGCCCCGGCGCTCCTGGCAGAGTTCCATTACCGTGCCGATATATTCCGTGGGCAGGATGATTTCCGCCTTTACGATCGGTTCCTCCATGTGCTCAATGCGCGTGACTTCGGGCAGGTCGGTGGGGTTGGAAAGGTCTATCATGCTTCCGTCGGTCAGGAAAACTTTATAAATGACGCTTGGCGCGGTGGTAATCAAATCCAGATTATACTCGCGCTCAAGCCGCTCCTCGATAATTTCCAAATGCAGCAGCCCGAGGAAGCCGCAGCGGAAGCCGTAGCCGAGGGCGGTAGAAGTCTCCGGCTCAAATTGCAGGGACGCGTCGTTAAGCTGCAATTTTTCCAACGCGTCCCGCAAATCGTTGTACTTCGCGCCGTCGGCGGGGAACACGCCGCAGTAAACCATCGGGTTGATTTTTTTATAGCCGGGGAACGGGTTCGCGGTCTTCCGCTCAAACTCGGTGACGGTGTCGCCGATGCGCGTGTCGCGCACGTTCTTAATGCTCGCGGTGATATAGCCCACGTCGCCCGCGGAAAGTTCCTCGCAGGGGATAAACTTCCCCGGCCCGAAGAAGCCCGCCTCCACCACGTCGAACTGCTTTTCCGTCGCCATAAAGAAGGCGTTGGTGCCCCGGCGGATTTTACCGTCTATGACCCGGATAAAAACGATGACGCCCTTATACGCGTCGTAGACGGAATCGAAGATGAGCGCTTTAAGCGGCGCGTCCGCGTCCCCCGCCGGCGCGGGGATTCCCTCTATCACGCGCTTGAAAACATCCCCGATGTTGATATCGTTCTTCGCGGAAATCAGCGGCGCGTTTTCGGTGTCGAGCCCGATGATATCCTCGATTTCCTTTTTCGCGTTGTCGGGGTTCGCCGCGATTAAATCTATTTTATTGATGACCGGAAAGACTTCCAAATTATTGTCAAGCGCGAGGTAAACGTTCGCCAGCGTCTGCGCCTCCACGCCCTGCGCCGCGTCCACCACCAGCACCGCGCCTTCGCACGCCGCAAGCGAGCGCGAAACTTCATACGTAAAGTCCACATGCCCGGGCGTATCGATTAAGTTTAACGTATATTCTTTGCCGCTTTCCCCGTCGCGGTGTATGAGCCGCACCGCCTGCGCCGTGATGGTAATGCCGCGCTCGCGCTCACGCTCCCGGTTGTCCAGGACCTGCTCCTGCATTTCCCTGCTGGTCAGCACGCCGGATTTTTCGATGAGCCTGTCCGCCAAGGTGGACTTGCCGTGGTCAATGTGCGCGATAATACAAAAATTCCGGATGCGCGACATGCGTTCCTGGTCTTGCGTGTTCATAAATAAGTTTCCTCCTTAAAATAGCGCCCTATTCTACTACAGCGCAGGGCGGTTGTCAGTACGCGGCGGCGTGGCGCGAATTCCCCCAAAATGTTATACTGTCAAAAAATAATCCGGCTCTCAGGTGATCTTCATGCCCTTCAAAAGTTTCAGCCCCATGAACGCGGCGGAATTGATGGACGCGGTCTTTGACGTCTATAAAAAATCTTTCGTTAAAAATCTCGTTTATTCTTTGATTCTCCTCGGTTTATACATAGCGATGATGTTCGTCGGTATTATCGCGGCGGTCATTGTCACCGTTACCGCGATTGTGCCGATGGTCAACGAGTCCGCCTACGCGACCCCGTCGGAGGTCATTTCCGTCGTATTAATCATTGCCGTTCCGGTGCTTTTATTTGTGCTTGTATGGGTCGCGCTCGACAGCGCGGGCAGGTGCGTCATTTCCCGCAACGCTTTTTACGGCACGGGGAAGCTTACCGCCCGGGGGATGTTGCGGACGGTGCTGCGCGTCGCCGGAACGATTGTGATACAGTTGGTTTGCTCGATTCCTTTATTTACGGGCGTGGGGGCAATCATTTATCTTTTCATGGATTCCGCCTTTCAAAGGATGGACACGGTTTCTTTCCTGACCGCTTTCGCCTCGTCCAATACGTTTATCGTGATTTCAATCTTAACCGCGCTGGCGTATGTGGTATATTCCAATGTTTTTTCCCTATCGGTTCCGGTTTCGGTTTTCGAGCGGCGGACATTCCACCGGGCGTTGGCGCGTTCATGGCGGCTGCTCAAGGGGGATTTCTGGAAAATTCTCGGGCTGCGCCTGCTTTGGAGCGTCACCGTATATTTATTTTCCTACAGCGCGCAGGGGCTTGCCGTTACGGTGACGGGGCTGATTGATACCGCGGGGACCGGCATTGCGGAAATCGCGCCGTTTGCAGGCGCAACCGGCATGTCGGCGGTTATGGCGGTTTCGTTAATCATGTCGCTGCTCACATGGCCCTTGGAAGGCATTTTTACCTCGCTGCTGTACTTCAACCAACGCATTAAAAAGGAAGGGCTTGATATGGAAATCGCCGTCGAGCAGTTGAGCGAAACCCCGGCGGAGCCTTCCGCCACGGCGGCGCGGCCGCAATGACTCCTTTTGACGGCACGCTGCGGGAAGTGTTAAACGGGCGAAAGTACGACCGGCTGACCGGGCGCGCGGTGGACTTCGGGGAGATGGTCTTCGATTTCTTCCGGCGTGTTATCGCGTTCATCCTTGACTTGTTTAACATCCGCTTGCCGGACGGAAGCGGCTATAATACCAACCTGTACGCGGTTATTTTCACGGCGGCGGGAATCATTATTTTACTTGCCGCCGCGGGGGTCATCCTGCGCAAAATGATGAAGCGGCGGCGGGGGAACGGCGGCGGCGGTCTTTCCGATATTTTTGAGGAACTCGCGCGGAAAAATTATACCTTGGACGAGCTGCTTAAACTCAGCGACGCCCGTTCGGCGGAAGGGCATATGCGCGAAGCGGTTCGCTTCCGTTTTATCGCGGAGTTGGTAGCGCTCAGGGACAAAAAGATACTGCGCCTTAACCAGTCCAAGACCAATGCCCAGTTGTTATATGAACTTACGCGCAACGCGCCCGGTTTGGCGGACAGTTTTGCAAAAACGGTGGACTTCTACCACGCGGCGTGGTTTGGCGGCAAACCCGTGACAGCGGAAAAATACGCCGGGTATTCCGCGTTAATAAAGAAGATTCTTTTTACGGATGGTTTTGGAGCATAGAATGAGCCGTAATAAAATAGTGCTTTCCATAATTATGTTAATCGCGACGGTGTTTGTGCTGTACCGCCTCGGTTTCGGGCAACGCGACGGGGAAGCGTATTCCGTTTTTTCCGCGAAGGGCGACGGGGCGAGCCTGCTGTACGACACGCTTAAAGCGTTGGGCTATCCCGTTGCGCCGTCCTATGCGCCGGCGGACGCGAAAATGAACCCGAACGACGCGTACCTGATCATAAACCCTCTTGATTTTACCGGGGAAGATACGGCGCAAATCGTGGAATGGGCGAAGCGCGGCGGGCGCATGTTTTTCTTCGGGACGGAATACCCCACCGCGTTGGACTACGCCCTTTCGGAGGGTTTTTCTTTCTATGACATAGACAACCTTACGGTGTATCAGGTGGGCGTGGGGGAAATCATCACCGGGTACGCGGGCGACGTCGCCAACGCGCCGCTGATGGCCGACAGCTATTACGGCGAGGTAATCGCCTATATACTGGATGAATGGGACGCGCAAAATGTTTTTTTCCCGGAGTATTACCACGGCTACCGCGCTTCGGAGAATTTCTTCTCCACGCTGCCGCTTATTGTTAAATTATGCGCGTACCAACTGATTATTTTTGCCGGGTTTTTCATGTGGCGGTTGGGGAAAAGATTCGGGAAGCCGGTTCCCTATTACGAGGAAACCGAACGCGCGGGAGACGAGCATGTGCGGGCGCTTGCGCGGCTGTACGCGGCGGCGGCGCCGCGAAAAAAGAAGGGAGCCTTACATCATCATGGCGACAGTGAAAGAAATTTCAGATAACATCAAGGGGCAATTGTCCAAGACGGTGCTGAATCAGGAACAGATGACGGAGCTTGCGCTTACGGCGCTGTTCGCGGGCGGGCATGTGCTGCTTGAGGGCGTGCCCGGGTTGGCGAAAACCCTTTGGGTGCGGGCGCTTGCCCGGGTGATTGACGGGGATTTTAAACGGGTGCAGTTCACTTCCGACTTAATGCCTTCGGATATTTTGGGCGGAAAGGTGTACAGTCTAAAGACCGGCGAGTTTGAATTAAAAAAAGGGCCGCTGTTTACGCAGTTGTTCCTCGCGGACGAAATCAACCGCACGCCGCCCAAAACGCAGAGCGCTTTGTTGGAAGTAATGGAGGAGCGGGCAATCACCATAGACGGCGAAACCCACGCGCTTGCGGAGCCGTTCTTCGTGATGGCAACACAGAACCCCATTGAATATGAAGGGACTTACCCGCTGCCGGAAGCGCTCACCGATCGCTTCATGATGAAGCTTCTCGTGACCTACCCCGGCGTCGCGGCGGAAAAGCAAATGCTACAGCTTTACAACAGCGGGTTCGAAAGCGTAAACCTCGCGAACGCCGGGCTTGAGCCCGTATGCCATGCTTCCGATATCGTAAACGCCGCCGGGGAAATTAAAAACGTGCGCGTGGAGGACGGGATTATCAATTACATCGTAAGCATCGTAGAAACCACGCGCCGCGTGGGCGCGGTGATGTACGGGGCCAGCCCCCGGGCGACGGTCTCGCTGCTGCTTGCCGCGAAAGCTTACGCCGCCATGCAGGGCAGGGATTTTGTCATTCCCGACGACGTGCGGTTCCTGTCCGTTCCGGTGCTCCGGCACAGAATCATTTTAAAACCGGAAGCCGAAATCGACGGGATGAAAACCGACGAAGTGGTGGAACATATACTCTCGCAGGCGAAGGTGCCGAGGTAGTTCTTACTTAAACGACTGCTTTATTTTTTCAAAAAAATTCTTTTTATAATTTTTATATTCGTCCCCCATGGCTTCGTTAAACTGTTTGAGCGCTTCTTTTTGCCGTTCGTTCATCTGCGTGGGGACCATCACGTTAAGCCGCACCACCAAATCCCCCACGATCCGGTTGTTCCTCACACTGGGGACGCCTTTCCCCCGCAAATGGATAACCGTCCCCGGCTGTGTGCCCGGCTTGACGGTGTAACGTTCCTCGGAGCCGTCAAGCGTGGGTATGGGTATTTCGTCGCCCAACGCCGCCTGCACAAAGGTTATGGGAACGTCCATATATAAATTCGTGCCTTCGCGTTTAAACACCTTATGGGGCGAAATGCTCATGCTAATCAGCAAATCGCCGGACGGGCCGCCCTTTTCGCCGGGTTCGCCCTTGCCCGCGAGCCTTATGCTCTGCCCGTCGTCGATACCCTTCGGCACGTTGACTTGCAGTGTTTTTGTGGCGCGTATTTTGCCCGAACCCCGGCAGTCCGCGCAGGGTTCTTTAATTATTTTCCCCTCGCCCCGGCAGGCGGAACAGGTGGTTTCGGTTTGTATAAGACCGATCATGGACTGCTGCACCACGCGTTCCCTGCCCGTACCGTTGCATTTCTTACAGGTCTCGGCAAAGGTGCCGGGCTTCGCGCCGGAACCCTTACAGGTGGGGCAGCTGTCCCAACTTTGCAGCGTGACTTCTTTGGTCGTGCCGAAAACGGCTTCCTCGAATTTAATATTGAGGCGCATTTGCATGTCGGAGCCGCGCCTCGGCCCGTTGCGCCTGCGCCCGCCCCCGAAAATATCCCCGAACCCGCCGTCCCCGCCGAAGAAGCTGCTGAAGATATCGTTGATATCCACGCCGGGGCCGTTGTAGAAACCGCCCCGCGACTGGTCAAACGCCGAATGACCGTACTGGTCGTAGGCGGCGCGTTTTTCGCCGTCGCTAAGCACGCCGTAAGCCTCGCTCACTTCTTTGAATTTTTCCTCCGCGGCTTTGTCGCCCGGGTTGGCGTCGGGATGATACTGCTTCGCCATTTTACGGTAGGCTTTTTTTATATCCTCATCGGACGCGGACTTGTTTATGCCCAACGTCTCGTAATAATCTCTTTTATCCGCCATATGTTCTCCTAAATAAGGCATGATTTATAACGGGAGCTTTCGATTTAAGCCGTAAACCGAAAGCTCCCCGGTGACTCGTTATTTTATTGCTCTGTGTAATCCCCGTCAACCACGTTGTCATCCGCCTGGGGGCCGTAATCGGGTTCGCCCTGGGACCCGGCGTTTGCGCCCGCGCTCTGGTACAGCTTTGAAGAAAATTCCTGCAAGGATTTCGTGTACGCCTCGATGGCGGACTTGAGCGTTTCCGTATCGGATTCGTTCATGGTATCGGCGTGCATACCGGCGCTTACGCTCTTTAATTTGTCCATTTCGCCTTGAATCGTGGTTTTGTCCGTATCGCTTACTTTATCGCCGGAATCGGTAAGCAGTTTTTCCGTCTGGAACAGGAGCGAATCGGCTTCGTTCTTGGCGTCGATGGCTTCCTTGCGGATGCGGTCGGCTTCGGCGAATTTTTCCGCTTCCTTTACCGCGCGTTCGATTTCGTCGTCGGAAAGGTTGGTGCTTGCGGCGATGGTAATTTTCTGTTCCTTGCCGGTTCCCAGGTCTTTGGCGGAAACGTTCACGATGCCGTTGGCGTCTATGTCGAACATGACTTCAATCTGCGGCACTCCGCGCATGGCCGGGGGGATGCCGTCCAACCGGAAACGCCCGAGCTCTTTATTGTCTTTCGCCAGTTGGCGCTCGCCCTGTACCACCACGATATCCACGGCGGTCTGATTATTTTCCGCCGTAGAGAAAACTTGCTTCTTGTTGGTGGGGATGGTGGTGTTGCGCTCAATCAGCCGGGTCGCGACGCCGTGCAGCGTCTCGATGGAAAGGGACAGCGGCGTTACGTCGAGCAGCAGAATACTGCCCGCGCCCGCGTCGCCCGCCAACTTACCGGCTTGGATGCTCGCGCCGAGCGCGACGCATTCGTCGGGGTTGATACCCTTGAACGGCTCCTTCCCCGTCAGCTTCTTCACGGCGTCCTGTACCGCCGGTATACGCGTCGAGCCGCCCACCAACAGTACCTTATGAAGCTCCGAAGGCGAAAGGTCGGCGTCTTTCAGCGCGGTCTGCACCGGGCCCATGGTCTTTTCCACCAGGTCGTGGGTAAGTTCGTCGAATTTGGCGCGGGTCAGGTTGATGTCGAGGTGTTTCGGCCCGTCCTGATTCATGGTGATAAAGGGAAGGTTGATGTTGGTGGTCGTAACGGTGGACAATTCTTTTTTGGCTTTTTCCGCGGCTTCTTTCAAACGCTGCATCGCCATTTTGTCCTGACCTAAGTCGATGTTCTCCATCTTCTTAAATTCCTGCACCAGATATTTCATCACGCGGTCGTCGAAGTCGTCGCCGCCGAGGCGGTTGTTGCCGCTAGTGGCAAGCACTTCGATAACGCCGTCGCCGATGTCGATGATGGACACGTCGAAAGTGCCGCCGCCCAAGTCGTACACCATTATTTTCTGTTCCTTCTCATTGTCAAGCCCGTAGGAAAGCGCGGCGGCGGTGGGTTCGTTGATAATGCGCTTTACGTCGAGCCCCGCGATACGGCCCGCGTCCTTGGTCGCCTGACGCTGGCTGTCCGTAAAATACGCCGGAACGGTAATGACCGCCTCGGTGACTTTTTCGCCAAGGTAACTTTCGGCGTCGGCTTTCATCTTTTGCAGAATCATGGCGGAAATTTCCTGCGGGGAATAGTTCTTGTCGTTGATTTTTACTTTAAAATCCGTACCCATTTGCCGCTTGATGGACATGACCGTATTGTCGGGGTTGGTGATGGCCTGACGCTTCGCGGTCTCGCCCACAAGCCGCTCGTTGGTCTTGGTGAAGCCCACGATGGACGGGGTGGTGCGCATTCCCTCGCTGTTGGCGATTACTACGGGCTGACCGCCTTCCATGACCGCCACGCAGGAGTTGGTGGTGCCCAAGTCGATACCGATTATTTTTGCCATAAAAAAACCTCCAGTAAAATATTTGTACTAATTAGCTACCCGTACCATGGAGGGCCGGATTACTTTGTCTTTGTACTTATAGCCCTTTTGAAGCTCCCCGGTGATGACGTTTTCGCCGAGGCTTTCATCCTCCACATGCGCTACGGCGAAGTGCAGGTTGTGGTTAAACACTTCCCCCTGCCCCGCGGGAATCGTCTCGACGCCCAAGTCCTGCAGCGCCGTTTCGAGCTGCCGCGCAATCATGGCGACGCCCTGATAAAACTTGTTTTCTTTGTCTTCGGACGCGTTTAGCGCGCGCTCGAAATTGTCCACGACCGGCAGCAGCTTTTCCACCGTGTCCCGCGTACCGTCGTCGTACATAGAGGACTTCTCTTTGGCAGTGCGCTTGCGGAAGTTGTCAAACTCGGCAAGCGAACGCTGGTAGCGGTCAAGCAGCTCGTTGTACTTCTTTTCAAAGTCGTCTTCCTCCGGAACCGCGTCCTCCACGGTAACTTCACCGGCTGTTTCGCCGGTATCGTCCGGCGATTTAATTTCCGCTTCCGGATCGGCCTCGTGCTTTTTCTTTTTTTCACTATCTTTTTTCATACTCATCTCCTGTAACCTGTAATTGAACCTTCCGTATATTATCCGCCGGAAAGGGCTTCTATCACGGCGGTAATATTAATAAGTATACCCTCGAGCACCGAAACCGCCTGGGCGTAGTCCATACGCGTCGGCCCTATTACGCCTATGCAGCCCGTGCTTTGGTTGTCAAAGGAATAATTGGCTTTTATGATGCTGCACCCGCGCAAAGGCTCCAGATTATTTTCCTCGCCTATGATGATTTGTATGCGTTCGCTCTGTTCCTGCCCGAGGATCGTAATAAGCATTTCCCGTTCTTCCAACGCCTGAAATATGGCTTTTGCCTTGCTGATGTCGGAAAATTCGGGGAAGGCAAGTATATTTTTGACGCCGCTTGTGATGATGCGCACGTCGTCCTCCGCCTGTATCAAATCGGCTATCACGCCGAGTACCGGCATGACCATGTACGCGTGCTTCCCGAACTGGGAAAACAGCGCGTCCACCGTTTCCCGGGTAATATCGTGCACGGTCTGCCCTTCCAAGTTTTGGTTCAAAACGCGGGAAAGCTTGGTAAGCGTTTCAAAATCCGGCGCGTTGGGAAGGGAAACCGTCTGGTTTTTGACCGCCTTCGCGTCGGTGACAAGCACCAACAGCACGGATTTTTCGTCCAAAGGGACAAACTGCACATGGCGTATTTTGGTTTTTTTGATATACGGCTCGGAAACGAACGCCGGGTAATTGGTAAGCAGCGCCACCGCCTTTGCCGTTTCCTGCATCATGTATTCGATTTGATTGAAATTGTTGATCATCATGCGCTGCAGAAAAAGGGTTTCTTCCTCCGTAAGGGGGCGTTGGCGCATCATGCTGTCCACATACAGGCGGTAGCCCTTGTCGGAAGGCACGCGCCCCGCCGAAGTGTGCGGCTGCAGAATGAAACCCATGTCTTCTAAGTCGCTCATTTCGTTGCGGATGGTGGCGGAGCTGATTCCGAGGCCGTACTTTTTCGCGATGGTGCGGGAGCCGATGGGTTCCGCCGTTTGGATGTAATCGTTGATGATTGCTTCAAGAATTCTGTATTTGCGGTCGTTTAACAACAAGTTTCGCGCCTCCTTTTCGCCACGCGTGTATATATACGAAAGATTTTTCATTTTGTTAGCACTCATATTAATTGAGTGCTAACGCGA
>JAISWA010000211.1 GCA_031271275.1 Clostridiales bacterium
ATACGCGGCGGGGTTAATGCTTAAATCATCCGTCAGGGCTTTGTAAAGCACCTCCAACGCCTCCGCGGCGGAATCGGAAAAACGGCTTTCCGCGTCCGAGGAATAAAAGCGTATGTAATCCCCGTCCAAATTGCCAATTACGCGGCCCTCGCCCGCAGCGCACATAACAATGACGAAGCCGTAGACCATGAGCGTCAGCAGCCCGAGGGCTGCCAAAAATAAAAGGATTCCCATGGGTTTGTTAAGCTTGCGCCCGCGCTTTTCCGCTTTTGCGGTCGCGGGCCGCTCACCGCCGTAACCTGCGGGTTCGTACCGCTCCGGGCGCTCCGGTACGGGAACGCCCCGGCTGTTCTGCCGGGTCCGTATTTCTTCCGCCGGCGGTTCACCCGCCCGGGGTATTTCATGATTCGATTTTGTATCCAATTCCCCACACCACCTTAATATACATAGGATTTTTCGGGTTAGGCTCTATCTTTTCGCGAATGCGCCGGATGTGTACGGCCACGGTGTTGTCCGCGCCGTTAAGGCTCGCGTCGCCCCACACCCGCTCGTAAATTTCGTCGATGGAAAACACCGCGTTCCGGTTTGCCATGAGCAGCCGCAAAATCTTAAACTCGATGGGCGTCAGCTTTGCCGGCACATTGTCCACATACACCTCTTTGGTGCGCGTGTTAAGCGTAAGCCCGCGCACGGAAAGCGCGTCCTCCTCCCGCTTAAAATTTTCATACTGGGCGTAGCGCCGCAGGTTCGCCTTTACCCGCGCCACCAGTTCCGGGAAATGGAAGGGCTTGGTGATGTAATCGTCCGCGCCGATGTTAAGCCCCAGTATGATGTCCGCGTCCTCTGATTTCGCCGAGAGGATGATAACGGGGATGCCCCGCTCCTTCCGGATGTTTAGAATCGCCTGAACGCCGTCCATCCGGGGCATCATCAAATCCATCAGGATTAAATGCACCGCCTGCTCCTCTATCGCCCGCAGCGCCTCAATGCCGTCGGCGGCTTCCACGCAGCGCATTCCCTCGTGCGTCAGGTAAATACACAGCGACCGGCGGATTTCCGCGTCGTCGTCCGCCACCAGAATGGTGAATGTTTCCATAAAAACCTCCCGAAAAAAGAATACCGCGTAGGTTTGAAGAAAAAAGCGTCAGAAATCTTAAATAATTCTTAAGTTGGCGATTATGCGCCGCATATATAGCCCGCGCGCCGCGCGTTGTGGTATAATGCGGTTGCGTTTTACACGGCGTTTATACGACACAGCGCGTGTGTGAAAGGTATTATCCGGCTATAATATAACAGTGTGGAGGCGGTTGACATGGTTCATTTTATCGCAGGGGGCAAGGGCGAGGGCAAGACGAAAAAACTGCTCAACCTGGCGAACGAAAACGCGAGGACGACAGACGGGCATTTGGTTTTTATCGACGATGACAGTCGGCACATTTACGACCTGGACCACGACATACGTTTCGTCGAGACGGGGAAGCATCAGCTTTCCAATTACAGGGAGTTCGTCGGTTTTATACTGGGCATACTCTCTCAGGACAGCGATATCAAACATATTTTCGTAGACGGCCTTACCAACATCGTCGAAACCGTGGACGGGGAAAGCCTCGTCAAACTGGGTAACCGCCTCAAACAGATTTGCGAGTATAACGACGTAGATTTTACCATCAGCGTCAACCACAGCAAGGAGACGCTGCCGGATGAAATAAAGGCGCTGCTGATTTAATAAGGGAATAGGTAAGGGGCTGTCGCAAAACTGCAAAAATCGCAGCTGCGACAACCCCTTATAAAATTTGACGCATACGATAATGCTAATAACTACGAACATTTGTAAGAATTGTACACATACGGTATCATGCTTATTAATGGACTATCTCACGGGTATTCCGCGTTCTAAAAGATAATCATCAAAATCATTCGTATGATTCCATCTCCCGCAGTCGTGAGCGTTAAGCTCGGTCTGGATTATAAAGCTACGTAGATAGTTTAGGTTAACACAAAGCGGGCGAAGAAATTCGCTTTTATTAGGTTGTGCTTATACTGCCGCGTTAGCTGTCTATCCAATTAACAAACTTCATTCCTTCTATATTCTCAAAGTCTTTGACATTACGTGTAATTAATGTGTAGTCATTCAATATGCAATAAGCCGCAATAAAGACATCACCATCAGTAACGGTAAAACCCTTTTTACGTAGTTCTACGTAAATATGTGCTGATTTAACCCACATTTCAGGTTCAACAAAGCCAACACCATAATGGTTGCGCAATGCGAAATATATCTTTTCTTTTCTGGGAGACGGTCTGTATAGTAAACCGCGTTGAATTTCGTAATCCACAACAGGCGGGATTATAAACCTATCACCAACCAGTATGGAGATGTCTCTTCTTTCCATAACCTTTTTGTCATTGTTCAACAAAAAAATCAATGTATTCGTATCAAACGCGTAGATCATCAGTTATTCCTCATTGTTAAATAGGATTAATTCCCTGCTATATTTATTCCGCGTGAAATCATCCAAAAGAAGCACCTCATTGCTTGAATCCACAACTAACTTGTCAAATTCGTTCCAAAAACACATATCGGCTTCTATTTGTTTTTGTTTGGCTACTATAGGATTGGTTGAAATCGGTTCAAGAAAAGTAATGACAACTTCATACTGTCCGCTAACAGGAATCGGCTGTTTAGGCCTAAAATAAGCGCCGTCATATAATGCCTTTATCGCTTGCATTTGTACCAGTTCCTTTCTATAATTATTATTATCAATCGCATTACTGTAACTGACTTCGTTTCCTTCAACAAGTAAGCTTGCTGACTTTATTGCTAAACGGTAAACATTTTTTTACTCAAAATAAAATAGGCAATATGATTTTATTTATTAGGTCATGCTATACGGTGTACTACAATTTTCCAAATCTCTGCAAGAAAATCTCTGGTGGCACACGGAAATTTAGTTTCATCATAAAAACTTTAAAATCGCATAAGGGTCAAAGAAAATATTATGCGCCAATCACCAACATTTTATAAATTCATTCCATAACCACAATCTCCCGCAGTCGTGAGCGTTAAGCTCGGTCTGGATTATAAAGCTACGTAGATAGTTTAGGTTAAC
>JAISWA010000115.1 GCA_031271275.1 Clostridiales bacterium
TTAAATCCGCAAGGCGGGCTTTGCCCGCCTGAGGGAAATCGGCGTCCACAAATCCGAACAAAGTGAGGATTTGAAGCCGATTCAGTCAAACCGTACATCGTGGAAATGCCAGAGGAGCGCAGCGACGAAGCATTTTCACGAGCGCCCCGTACATCGTGGAAATGCCAGAGGAGCGTAGCGACGAAGCATTTTCACGAAAACCGCTATAATTGTATTTTCAACCGCGTATGTTATACTGACATGCGCGCGTTCGGAGGTGTCGGATGGATATTAAAGAAGAACAGAAAAAAATCATGAAGTCGGAGTTGCTCGAGGAAGCGTTTAGTTGGGCGAAGGTAATTATTTTTGCCGTCGTGTTCGCGTTGGTGGTGAACAACTATGTGATCGTCAACGCGTCGGTGCCCACGGGTTCGATGGTAGACACGATTAACGAAAAAGACCGGGTGGTCGCGTTCCGCCTCGCTTATAAATTTTCCGCCAAGCCGGAGCGTTACGACATCGTCGTGTTCCGTTACCCGGTGGACGAAAGCGGAAAGACCCTGTTCGTGAAACGTATTATCGGGATGCCGGGCGAAACGGTGGAAATCAGACGGGACGGCAAGGTTTATATCAACGGTTCGGACACGCCGCTGCGGGACGATTTTATCAGCAGCGAGATTGTCAGCGGATACGGGGAGTACCGCGTTCCGGAGGGGCATTACTTCATGATGGGCGACAACCGGTTTAACTCGTTGGATTCCCGCGCGTGGGCGGCGGAGTGGGCTAAAACCCACGACGTGGGCGAGGGTTTTGACTATAAAAACGATATCGTCAATTTCGTCGCGGAGGATAAAATTCTGGGCAAGGTGATTTTTAAATATTTTCCCGGTATCGAAATGCTTTATAATAAATAACGTAGGAGGAAATGTTATGCAGAGGGTAACAAAAGATATGCTGATAGGCGATATTATCCGGTTGGACGAGGGCGTTGTGCCGATTTTAATGCGCGCGGGTATGCACTGCGTCGGCTGCCCCTCGGCGCAGGGCGAGTCGTTGGGCGAAGCCGCGGAGGTGCACGGAATGGAATCCGAAGGGTTGGTGGAGGAAATAAACCTTTATCTGGATTCGTTGGGGGCGTAAAGTTTAATAAGACCTTAAAAATGTTGGAGACCGGGAGGTCTCCTTTTTTATTACTACTTCTTGCGCAGTACGCCCGATACCGCATAAATATTTTCGTCGGAAACCACGGTATCCACGTCAAAATATTTTTCAAACAGCGCCGCCGTATCTTCCGCGCTAATCAGCCCCGTCGAAACCTGGCTTGCCGCGCCGGAATGCCCGTCGTTGATAATTTCCCGGCTTGCCCCGTGGGCGACGGTCAGCCGCCCGTTGGCGTTCAGCTTACCCGCCAGCGCTTTAATCAGCGCCGCCGGGTCGGGGAAATGGGGGAAAGCGTTGTATACGACGCAAGCGTCGAATCGTTCGGGGAACTCCGCCGTTTCAATGTCCCCGTGGATAAATTCCACCCGGGGGTCGTCGCATTTTGCTTTCGCGGCGGCAATCATCCCGGGGGAAATATCCACCGCGGTAATTTTTTTTACGCCCCTCGCCAGATAATCCGGTATCAGTACGCCCGTCCCGCATGCCACGTCGAGGACGCTCACGCCCTTTTCTATTCCCGCGAAATGTAGAATAGCCGCGATTTTTTTGTCGTCCCGTTCTACGGTCGCATCCCAATCAGCCGCCCTCCGGTCAAAAAAGGCGATAACATCTTGCTTGTTCATCTGTTTTACCCCTTCGGGTACCGTGCCGGCAGCAGCTTTGCCTTTTCCAACGCGAACACGATACCGGGAAGCAGTATAATCTGAATGGCGATACCGGGCAACGCGGTGACAAAGCTGCTCGCAAGCCAAGCGCTCAGCGCGTAGCTTCCGGGCGAAAAGATGAGCGCTTTCGCGATGCCCGCGGCGACGCGCCCGGTCAGCATACCGGCGGCAAGACTGAGATACAGGTCGGCGTAAAATATTTTAGTGCGGATAAACCGCATCGCCAAACCGGCTACAAGCCCGTAGACCGCCAGTTCCACCAACATGCCGGGAAGCACCGCCATCGGCGGCATACCGGTGATTAACGCGGAAAGGAACGGGCCCGCCAACCCGCACAGCAGCCCGAAGGGCCAGCCGCAGATAAGCCCGCACAGCAGCACGGGGATGTGCATGGGAAGGAAAATGCCGCCCGCCCCCGGTATCGTGTGAAAAGCCATCGGCAGTACGACGCACAGGGCGACACACAGCGCGGTGATGATTTGTTTCTTGAGACGGGTCATAAAAGTCCTCCTGAAAAGTAAACGGCATAGGTCTGAAAGCAAACGGCACAGGTCATGAAAGCAAACGGCACAGGTCATGCTGAGCGAAGCGAAGCATCTGTCAGCCTCGCCAAACATAAGGATTCTTCGCTTCGCTCAGAATGACAGTCGTTAATCCGCAGCTTCGCGCAGGATGACAACCATTATAGCGAATCAACTTTGTATGTAACCATCGTCAGCTATGCATTGTAAACGGTTCACTCCCTGCGTTTTCTGCGAAAACGCTACGTCCGTTCACCACAATGCATTAACGCTTCCGATGGTCAAAAATTAAGTTGATTCGCTACATCGCTCGTTGCGATGATGAACAAGTCAGATAAACACAAAAAAATAAGCCGCCCTGTGGCTTATTTTTTTGTTCATTTCCGCTACTGCGTCAGCCCCGCCTGTGGGTTCTTCGCCACATACTCCTCTAAGCTTCCGTAACCCCCGCTTCGCATTTCGCCGGCTATGGCGGTTCCCACATACGTAATATGCCACGGCTCATAAATATAACCGGTGACCGCTTGATTTTCTGCGGTATACCGCACGATAAAGCCAAATTCATGGGCGTGCCGCGCCACCCATTGCCCGGTGGGCGTCGGTCCGCTTTCGTCGAGCAGCCCGTCCGGCCCCCACAAATCAAGCGCCCGCCCGGTATGGTGCTCGCTGTACGCGGGCCGCGCCACCGCGCCGTCGCCGCTTTCCCTTTCATACAGCCCGCGTTGGTAATCCAACGTGCGGTAAGCGGACTGCACCGCCAAGTCATACCCTTCGCCCCGGGCGGCGTCGCGCAGCCGGTAAAAAGCCTCGACGGTTTCCGGCGTCGCCTGCCTGCCGCTTTCGTCTATGTACGCAAGCTCCTCCGGAACAAAATCTTCCGGCAGCCGGTGGTACGGGTTGATTAAAAGCGGGTTCCCGCCGCTCACCACTTCCGCGTTTTCGTAAAAAGCGCCGTCAAGCCCCGCGTTAACCATCCAAACCACTTCGCCCGCGTCAAGCTCGGAGCGGCGGGATTGGAAATTTTCATAAGAGCGAAGCTTGTCCGGCTCATAATAGGCAAACTGCGTGAAAATATTTTCAACCCCCACGGCTTCCCCTTCCAAAAACAAGTCCGCGCCGCCTCCGCTTAAATCCGGCGTTCCGCTGCCCGGTTCCGGTGCGTTTACGGCTCCGTCCGGCGCGCCCGCCGCGTCTGTCTCCGCCGCGCCGCCTTCCGACCCGCCCGCTTCCTGCACCCCCGCCTCCGCGAACGCGGGCGCGTCGCCGGGTATTAACCGTTCCGGCTGGGTAAGCGCGATGAACACGATGTATACAAACCCTGCCATCAATAACGTCAACGTCAGTAATTTTATGTACCCTCCGCGCTTGCGCCCGCGCCTTCCCGGTGGTCGTTTCAAAATATCGCCCCTCAAAATTTTATAAGTTATCCCGTCGAATTATAACTTTTTATGCGCGTTTTTCAAAATTTCAAAAAAATTTGCTGACGTTTTTTTCAAATGATAAAATAGAAAAGTTAAACAAGTTTGCGAAAATTTTATCCGAAGGGAAAGATGGCATGAGTCAGAAAAAAGTTATTATCATCGGAGCGGCGGGGCGGGATTTCCATAATTTCAACACCGTTTACCGCGACAACCCCGAGTACAAGGTGGTGGCGTTCACCGCCGCGCAAATACCGGACATCGCCGGGCGGAAATACCCCGCGTCCCTTGCCGGAAGCCTGTACCCGGACGGAATACCCATTTACGAACAGTCGAACCTTGAGCGCCTGATAAAGGAATTGGACGCCGACGTGTGCGTATTTTCCTACAGCGACGTGACCTACCAGACGGTCATGGGCCTAAGCGCGAAAGTCAACGCCGCCGGCGCGTCTTTCACCTTGCTCGGGCCTAAGTGGACGATGCTTAAAAGCACGAAACCCGTCGTCGCGGTGGGCGCGATACGCACCGGCTGCGGCAAAAGCCAGACCTCCCGCCGCGTCACCGAAGCGCTGATGGCGCGCGGGCTTAAAGTAATCGCGGTACGCCACCCCATGCCCTACGGCGACCTTGAGGCGCAGAAGGTGCAGCGCTTCGCCACGCTGTCCGACCTCGAGAAGCACCACTGCACCATAGAGGAAATGGAGGAGTACGAGCCGCACATCATCCGGGGGAACGTGATTTACGCGGGCGTGGACTACGAAGCGATACTTCGCGCGGCGGAAAACGACCCCGCCGGCTGCGACGTAATTTTGTGGGACGGCGGCAACAACGACTTCCCCTTCTATCAGCCCGATTTGATGATTACGGTGGTAGACCCGCACCGCCCCGGGCACGAGCTTACCTATTACCCCGGCGAAGTCACCCTGCGCATTGCCGACGCGGTGGTTATCAACAAAATCGACAGCGCCGACTTTGAGAACATCCACACCGTCAGAAGAAACATAGAAAAGGTCAACCCCAACGCCACCGTGGTAGACGCGGCTTCCACCATCAGCGTGGACAAGCCCGAAATTATCCACGGGAAGCGCGTACTGGTCATCGAAGACGGTCCGACGCTTACCCACGGCGAAATGAAAATCGGCGCGGGCATTGTGGCGGCGCGCCGTTTCGGGGCGGCGGAAATCATAGACCCGAGGCCCTACGCGAAGGGTAAGCTTGCCGAAACCTTTAAAATCTACCCCAATATCGGGCAGCTTCTTCCGGCAATGGGCTACGGCGAGGAGCAAATGCGCGACTTGGCGGCGACCATCGACGCCACGGACTGCGACAGCGTGATTATCGCAACGCCCATCGACCTTGCCCGCGTCATTAAAATCAACAAGCCCAATATCCGCGTGGACTATAACTTGCAGGAAATCGGACGCCCCAACATGGAGGACGTTCTGGACGGGTTTGTGAAAAAGATAAAAGGTTAGACTATTAAATATCCGGAAAAGACAGCCGCCGCCATGTTTTTATAAGCACTCGCGACGGCTGTTTATTGTCGGGGGGCGCCGGAGCAATATTCTACTTCGACGGGATGTTTTATTGTAGCAAATTGCTATAAAGGTTTACTTATGTCAATACAACAATTATAATCAATAAAATTGCGGCTGTTCCATATAGGCGGCGCAAAACGCCGTTCCCGCGCGGCGGGCGGCATGAGACCGTTTACATTAATACCGCCTGTATAAACAAAGGAAACCTATGCGAGTGATATCAGGGGCCGCCCGGGGCTGCCGCCTTACGGCGCCCAAGGGCGTAAACACGCGCCCCACCGCCGACCGGTTAAAGGAAAATTTATTTAATATTTTGCAGCCCCGTATCGCCGGCGCGTATTTTTTGGATTTGTTCAGCGGGAGCGGCGCTATCGGCATAGAAGCGTTAAGCCGGGGCGCGGACGCGGCGGTATTTGTGGAGCGCGACTTCGCCGCCGTTTCGGTTATCCGCGAAAATTTGCGGAAAACGAAGCTTGCGGAGCGCGCCGGGGTATTGGCGTTAAGCGCCGGGGAAGCCCTTGCGCGGTTGTTTAACGATAAAAAAACCTTTGACATTATTTTTATGGACCCGCCTTACGGCAGCGAACTCGCGAAAACCACATTCGCGCTGCTCGCAAGGTATAATATTTTGAAAGACGGCGGTATACTTATAGCGGAACTCCCCTCGGAGGGCGACGCGCCGGTTTCGGAAATATTTGCGCCGTTAAAATCAAAAACTTACGGCAGCACACGGATGGTTTTTTATGAAGGCACTGTTCCCGGGCAGCTTTGACCCGGTCACGCTCGGGCATTTGGATATCCTTGAACGCGCGGCGCGCCTGTGCGATACGCTGACGGTCGCCGTGTTGGGCAACCCCTCCAAGCAGCCGTTGTTCACCGCCGTGGAACGGGCGGCGTTTTTGACGGAATCCCTCCGGCATCTGCCCAATGTGCGGGTGGATATTTTCTCGGGGCTGTTGGCGGATTACGCCCTGCGTGAAAATATTGACGTTATTATCCGGGGCGTAAGGTCGGAGCGCGATTATCAGGTAGAAGAACAAAGGGCGTTGGTCAACCGCGGGCTGACAGGCGGCGTTGACACGCTTTTAATGGTTTCCGACACGAAATACAGGCATATTTCTAGCAGCGCCGTGCGGGAAATTTTATCCGCCAACGGCTCTGAGCGGTTTTTTACTATATTTTCGGAAATGGTTCCGGCGGTTGTGGCGGAAAAACTCAAAGAGAAATAAAGGAGCTGTGTATGGAATCTTTACTGGATTATCTGGACGCGATTGAGGATATACTGGACAGCAGCAAGGCGGTACCCTTTTCCAATAAAATTTCCGTGGAGAAAGAGCGTATCTTTGATGTGATAAGCGAAATCCGGCTCAACCTTCCCAACGAGATACGCCACGCCCAGCGCATCATCGAGGACCACGACAAAATTATCAACGAGGCAAAAAGCCGCGCGGCGAGCCTGCTGAAAGAAGCGGAAACCGAAGCGAAAACCCTTACCAACAACCACGAAATTTACCGGCGCGCCAACGACCAGGCCTCCGAGCATATAGAAGAAACCAAGAAAAGCATACGGGAAATGCGCCTTAACGCCATGGATTACGCGGATGAAATGCTTGAGAAGTCCGAAGGGATGATTCGCGAAGTGATGGAGAATATGGACCTGCAGTACAAATATATGTTGGATTATTTTTCGCAGACCATAAACGTTATTTACGAAAACCGGCAGCAGTTACGGGGACGGCAATAAGCTTCCCCGTTTTTATTTGTTCCGCCTGCGCTTTCATCTCGGCGGCGGCGGCAAGCGTCTGACCGGTGATTTTCGCGCCGCCTGTCAGCCGCGCCAACTCGCTGATTATTGCATTTTGCGCTAAATATTTTACGGACGTGACGGTTTTCCCGGCGTCCGTATTTTTTTCTATGAGGAAATGGGCGTCCGCCATGGCGGCGATTTGCGGAAGGTGGGTTATGCACAAAATCTGGCGACCTCTCGCCACAACCGCCAACTTTTCCGCCACCTGCTGCGCGGTGCGCCCGCTGACGCCCGCGTCCACCTCGTCGAAAATCAACGTTTCGATACTGTCCGCGTCGGCAAGCACCGTTTTAAGCGCGAGCATCACCCGGGACATTTCCCCCCCGGAGGCGATGCGCTTCAGCGGTTTAAGCGGTTCCCCCGGGTTCGGGGAAATCATAAACTCCACGCTGTCGTTGCCGTCCGCGCCAAAGGAAGTTTTCCGCGTAACGGCGATTTCAAATTTCGCGTTTGGCATTCCAAGCTCGGTAAGTACGGCGGCTATCCGGCGCTGAATGTCTTCCGCCTGTTTTTTCCGCAGCGCCGACATGGTATCGCACAGGGAAGTAATTTCCTTCCCGATACCTCGCCGCTCGCCGTTCAAGCGCTTGATTTCCCCTTCGCTTCCGCTCAGCCGCTCCATTTCCCGGGTGGTTTTCTCAAGATGGGCAAGCACGTCCGCCACGGTCGCGCCGTATTTCTTCTTCAAGCGGTAAATCACGTCGAGCCGCGATTCTATGCGCTCCAACTCGTTGGGGTCGGCGTCCAGTTCCCCTATGTACGCGTTTAAATCCCGCGCCGCGTCGGAAACAAGCGCCGCCGCTTCCGACAGCGTTTCGGAAAGGTACGCCTGCGTACCGTCCAATTGCCCTATTTCTTCCAATAAAGAAACGGCGCGCCCTATCTGGTCGGACACGGACGCGTCGTCGGTATCGCCGCCGGTAAGCAGCGCCAAAGCTTGCGAAGTGCGGGAGGTCAGTTTTTCCAACCCGCTCAAGCGCGCGCGCCTCGCCAGTAACGCGTCTTCCTCACCCGGCATCAAGTTCGCCTTTTGAATTTCGTCGATTTGGTACTGCTTCACTTCCATCAGCGACTTCCGTTGGTTCCCGATACCCGAAAGCGCTTTCAACCGGCGGGCGTTCTCCCGGTATTTTTGCAAAAGGCTTTCAAGCCGCCTTTTCGCTTCCGCGATATCTTCCCCGCAGAACTGGTCCAGTAAATGAAGCTGCCGGTTCACGTCGAGCAGGCTCTGGTGCTCGTGCTGCCCGTGCACGTCCGCCAACAGGGCGGAAATTTCTTTCAGCATACCCACCGTAATGCTGCGCCCGTTGACCCGGCAGACCGACTTCCCCTGGGTGTTAAGGCTGCGCTGTATCATCAGCTCGTTTTCGCCTGATAAGTCAACCCCAAGCGCGGTTATCGCCTCCGCCACCGCCGCGCCCCGTATGTACACGATACCCTCCACGGTCGCGGAATCCGCGCCGCTGCGTATAAAATCCCGGGCGGGGCGCTCCCCCAACAGGAAGTTGATTGCGTCCACCACGATGGACTTGCCCGCGCCGGTCTCGCCGGTCAGCACGTTCAAGCCGCCGCCGAATTCCACTTCCGCCTCGTCAATCAGCGCCGCGTTCCGTATCCGCAGGTGGGTGATCATTTTTTAAGCTTCTCCATAAGCGTAACGATTTGCTCCGGCGTTCTCGCGACGCAAAAGATAACGTCGTCCCCCGCCACCGACCCCATCACTTCCGGAAGCCGCATGGCGTCAAGCGCCGCCGCCACCGCGTTTGCCATACCGTTATAGGTGCGTATCACCAGAATATTCCCGGCGTTGTCCATAGAGACAAAACCGTCGCTAAAAACCCGGGACAGCCGTTCCATTCCCTGGTCGTCAAGCGCCGCCGACATGGAATATTTTACGTCGCCGTTTGCCGAAGGCGTTTTGGTCAGTTTCAATTCGCGTATATCCCGGGAAACCGTCGCCTGCGTTACGTTAAAGCCCGCTTCGGAAAGCAGCAGCGTCAGTTCCGACTGGGTGCCGACTTCCCTTTGCTGGATTAATTCAATGAGTTTCGCCTGTCTTTTGGATTTCAAGTATCTCAGCCACCAATTTTTTTTCTCAGTATTTCATAAAACCCCACATTGGAGGTTTTAATTACGCTCGTCTGGTACTCCGCCCGGCATACGCTCACCCGCGCGCCGCTTTCAAGGGTCAGCCGGTTTTCCCCGTCAAGGGAAACGGAAGCGGACGTTTCGCCCGTCAGGCACAGCGTAACCGCGTCCCGGGCGTTAATGACCCACGGGCGGGTATACAGCGCGTGGGGGCACACCGGGGTAATTACCGTAAACTCGCCGTCCGGCGAAAGTATCGGCCCCCCGGCGGAAAGGTTGTACGCGGTGGAGCCGGTGGGCGTTGCGACAATCACGCCGTCCGCCCGCAGGGTATCCATGTACATGCCGTTCACATACAGCTCGAAAGTAATCAGCTTGCCGAAACCGCCCCGGGAAAGGCAAACATCGTTTAACGCGAGCTTTTCGTCCGTCTTTAGCGCAAACGCCGCATCGCCGTCAATGGCAAGCATCATCCGCCGCTCGTAACGGCAGTCGCCGTTTAACACCTTTTCCAACGCGGCTAACCCGTCGTGCCTGTCCGCGTCCGTCAGATAGCCCAACCGCCCGAGGTTTATACCGAACAGCGGCGTACCGTAGGGCGCGGCTTTATGGCTCGCGGCGAGCATGGTTCCGTCGCCGCCGAGCACCGTCAGGAAACCGGTTTTTTCATAGACCGCGCCGCCCGGGGAAAACGCGCTCAGCCCTGCCGCCGCCGCGGTTTCGGGTTCAAGCACGGGCAGGTACCCCCGCTTTTGCAAGAAATCGCAAACCTCGCGGGTGTAAATATAATTTTCGTCCCTGTCGGCGTTGGGAAGCACGCCGACGGCAAATTTTTCCCCCGTCGTTTTAGAACGCGTCATAACCCTTTTGGTTTATTTCGTAGGCGTATTCCGATTTCCAACCGCTAATGACTTCCTCAAACGCCAGGTTCTTCTGCACGGTGACGTATTGCTCGCGGTAATTTGCCGAGACGGTTTCGTCGTCGGGTATGGAATACTTGTCCACGTAGAATATGCCGTACTGTGTTCCGGTGGTGGTGGCAAGCTCCATCACGCCGGTGCGCTCGCCGACTTTCAAACCAAGCACTTCCGCTTCCTGCTCGGGCGCCATCCGGATATCCCTCAGCGGGTACGACTGCCCTACCGCGTCCTGCACAAAATAATCGGAATACTGCTCGATTGCGGCGTCGAAGGAAGCGCCTGTGGCAAGGAACGTTTCCGACGCCTGCACCTTAACCTGATCCGCAGAGACGATGTATTTGACCTGCACGTCATAGTAGTCGATTTTATTGTTCAATTTATAATCCGCCAGCTTTTCTTCGAAGTCGGCTTCGTCCACCTGATAGTCCGCCGTATACTTTGTAAGCAGGTTCTGGTATACGGTCTCCATCAGCCCGATGGAATCCGCCAGACGCGCCTGGGAAATCGCGCTCACATCCAGGCCCTGCGAGGTATAGGACTGCAATAAGCTACCCGCGAGGGTGTTGTTGCTTGTCTTTTCTTCTTCGGTGAGGACGATGCCTTCCTTTTCCGCCTGCTTTTTCATCACCTGCTGCGTGAGCAAAAGCTCCATGGACTGCTCCTTTATCTCCGAAGGGTCGTTGACCGAGACAAACATGGAGCAAATTTGCATGTCTTCCATGCTCACCTTTTCACCTTCAAAGGTCAGCACATAGCTTTCGTTGTAACGGTTGACGGCATACACCGTTATTGCCGCGCCAATCATCAGCGCCACCGCGATACAGCACGCTATCGCTATTTTCCGCTGCAGCTTTTTCTTCCGTTTTTCTTCCCTTACCTTTACGCGTTTTGTAGACATAGTTTCCTCCTATTTTTCGCGATTTACATCGCACAGTATTCTTCCGGACACGCTTTCCGCGTCCAATTTGTACCTTTGTAAAATTTCCGCCCGCGTCCCCTGCTCCACATACGCGTCGGGGAACGCGAAACTGTGAAACCGCGCCGCCCCTTTTTCCCTGCCCACGCAGGTCAGCGCCTCCAACAGCCGGGAACCGTACCCGCCGGCGCGGGCGTTCTCCTCAAGGGCGTACACATAATCATAATTGGCGAGCCGGGAAACCAACCCCATATCCAACGGCTTAATAAACCGCGCGTTATACAGGCCGGGACCGTACCCCTTTTCCCGAAGAAGCTCCGCTACGCGCAGGGCGGTTTCCATCATGGCGCCCACGGAAACCAACGCGATTCCGGAACCCTCAAAAATGGTTTCCGATATCCCGCACTGGACGGGCGGGTTATGCTCAGCCAAAATTTGCGGCGCTTCGCCTTTGGGGTAACGTATGGCTACCGGCCCCTCCTGCGCTACCGCGAAAGCAAGCATTGCCGTCAGCTCGTCTTTATTTTTCGGGGCCATCACCGTCATGTTGGGCATGTGGGAAAGGAACGAAATATCAAACAAACCCTGATGTGTTTCGCCGTCCTGCCCTATTACGCCGGCGCGGTCAACGGCGAATACCACCGGCAGGTTTTGGATGCAGACATCGTGCATAATCTGGTCATACGCCCGCTGCAAAAAAGAGGAATACACCGCCACCACGGGCCGCATTCCGGCTTTGGCAAGCCCGGCGGCAAAGGTGACGGCGTGCGCTTCCGCTATCCCCACGTCGAAGAACCGTTTCGGGAAACGCTTCTTAAAGTGGCACAGACCCGTGCCGTCCGGCATTGCCGCCGTAACCGCCACGATGTCTTTATTTTGCGCGGCAAGCTTCACCAGCGCCTTGCCGAAAATATCGGAATAGCACTCGTTTTTGGAGCAGGAAGGCTCCCCCGTCTCCACGCTGAACGCGTCCACCCCGTGGAAGTTGACCGGCGCGTGTTCGGCTGCCTCGTA
>JAISWA010000260.1 GCA_031271275.1 Clostridiales bacterium
ATTCTGGATATAACGTCCGATTACAGTCAGATACCCAAAGGCGCCACCGTTACTTTTAAGATTTACACCGACCTTAACGCCGAAAGGGTGGAGTGCGTCTACGACGGGATAACCGTTCCCGCGCAAAACACCGAGATCACTTTGTCGCGGCAGGCGGTCTGGGAAGTTATATGCTTGCCCTCGAGCACGCAGGTTATTTATTTTAACGCGTATACCGCGGGTTCCGCCGGCGCTTCGTTTACGCAGTCAAAAAGCATGACGGTGCTGCCCTATGAACCCGAACCGCCGGTGGTGATTGATTCCATCCGCTCCGCGAACAATTCCGGCAGAAACTCCGGCACCGTCACCTTATCCATCCGCACCAGTATGGAAGCGGAATATGTATGGACGGTGTACAACGGCCACAAAACCTACGCCCAGTTTGAGCACGCGCGAAACGGGCTGAGAACATGGCTTGTCACCCTGACGAGCGACGGAACCGGAAGCGCGTCCGTTTACGCCAACAAAGTCGATTCCGACATTTACGCGGTGTCAACTTCGCACAGTATGTCGAATTAAAATATATTGACAGTTTTACTTCATCAACCCGAAGAAAAGCGCCCCGGCAATCACAACGCACCCGAGCAGCGTCACCATGTTAAGGATAAAGTCGAACCGGCTTTTGCCCGTTTTTCTCGCGGCCCCCGCCTTTGCGGGAGCCGCGCTTTGTTTAAACTGATGCAAGCCTGCCCTGCTTTTTTTAACGAGATAATTGTTGATTATTTTTTCCGCCTCGGAGACGAAGTCCACGGGTATCTTTTCCGGCGGGATTTCTTTGTTAACGATGAAAATGGCCTGGTCGTACCACTTTGTGGCGTCTCCTTTAATCAATATTACGCGCTCGCTGGTTTTCATGGCGGGACCTCCGGTTATGCTTTTAAATAATCTTCTTCCGAATTTTCGCCGCGCCGCCGTGAAAATATACCTCGCGCCAAACGCAGGAACGCGTTGGGCGTTCGTGAAAATGCTTCAAGCAGGAATAATTTGTGTTATAATCCGCCTATGAATCCAGACATGTATATGCAGCGCCTGCGGGCGCGTACAGATAAAGAAACGCTTGCGGTCGGCCGCCGCCCGCGTTTTTTTATTAATACCTACGGCTGCCAGATGAACGCGCGGGAATCCGAGCAGCTTTCCGGCGCGTTGGAGTTGGCGGGCTTCGAGCCCGCGCCGCTTGAAACCGAAGCCGACCTGGTGCTCTACAACACCTGCTGCGTGCGCGAAAACGCGGAAAATAAAATCATCGGCAACCTCGGGCTTTCCAAATTCCGAAAAGAAACCAAACCGGATTTAATTGTGGTGTTCTGCGGCTGCATGGCAAGGGAAAAAGAAATGCTCGCGTATCTGACGGAACGCCACGGGTATATCGACATCATCTTCGGCACCAACAACCGCCGCCGCTTTCCGGAAATGCTGTGTAAATTCCTGGAGACGGGGCAACGGGTTATCGATGTGTCCGACGACGCGCAAACGGACGCGCCGGAGTCTGACATGGACGCCCGGGCTTTGGTGGCGCGCCACCGCCAATATAAGACCGGCGTGAACGTTATGTACGGCTGCGACAATTTTTGCGCTTATTGCATCGTCCCCTATGTGCGGGGGCGGGAGCGCAGCCGCGAACCGGGGGATATTTTGCGGGAGGTCGCCGCGTTGGCGGACGACGGCGTAAAAGAAATCATGCTGTTGGGGCAGAACGTAAATTCTTACGGCGCGAATTTAAAAAGCCCCGTCACTTTCGCGGAACTGCTGCGCAAGGTGAACGGGGTGGGGAAGCTTTCCCGCATCCGCTTTATGACTTCCCACCCGAAAGATTTTTCCGACGAATTGATTGATGCCCTCCGGGACTGCGAAAAGGTGTGCAAATCGGTGCATCTGCCCTTGCAGTCGGGCAGCGGCCGCGTCCTCGCGGCGATGAACCGGCGCTATACCCAGGAAGGGTACCTTGCGCTTACGGAGCGGTTACGGGCAAGCGTGCCAGGGGTGGCGATTACGACGGACATTATCGTGGGTTTCCCCGGCGAAACGGAGGAAGATTTTTTAGAAACCCTCCGCGTGGTAAATCGCGTGCGTTTTGAGGGCGCGTTTACGTTTTTATACTCCAAACGCGAGGGCACGCCCGCGGCGAAAATGAGCGACGCCGTTCCCGCACAAATAATGAAAGACCGTTTCAAGCGGCTGCTCGAAACGGTCAATCCCATCATCCTTGCGAAAAACCAGTCGCGGGTCGGCGAAACAGTCCAAGTGATGGCGGAGGACGACCCGCCCGGCAAAAACGGAACGCTGACCGGCAGGGCGGACGACAACACCCTGGTGCATTTCTGCGGGAAGAACCCGGTCGCCCCCGGCGAACTGCTGAATGTGCGCATTACCGAAGCGAAAACTTTTTACCTGACCGGAACGGAAGCCTGACGGTTTATCCCCTGTCTCCGGGGTACTTGTTCCGTCTTGCCGCGACGCGGGAAGTGACCTCCACCGCCGCAAACGCATCCGGTTGGGCGAGGATGCCCTGCAGGGCGGCTATCAGCGCGTCCACATCCTCCTCGGTGTTGTAAATACCAAAGCTGATTCGCACCATGCCCTTGTGGGAAACGCACGCGGCGTCAAGCCGGTCGGCTTCCGAAGGGACGACCTCCCCCAACAGCCGGTCTACATACGTGTGGGCGCAGAACTTCGCGTGGCGGACGGCGATGGCCGAATACGCCGCGAGCCGGTCGGCGAGGTCTTCATTTTCGACGGTCTTGAGGTTAAACGTCAGTATGCCCACCCGGTCTTCTATGTTGTCGCAGTCGCCGTATAAAATGGCGGACGGGACTTCATTGCGCAGCTTGTCAATCGCCCTTCTCAGCAGTGTCTGCTCGTGTTCCCGTATGTAGTCGAAACCCGCCTCCGACAACAGCTGTATCGCCTTGAGCATTCCCACCACGCCGGGGTAGTTGGGCGAGCCCGCTTCGTAAAGGTCGGGGGCGTCCGCGTAATCCACGTCGCCGTCGGTTACCGCCTCCACCATTCCGCCCCCGTAAAAGGCGGGCAGGTGTGCGTCAAGCTCCTGCTTGAGACCGACAATCGCGCCGCCGCCGTAGGGCGAATACATCTTATGGGCGGAAAACACAAAGAAATCGATATCCTCGTCCCTTCCCTTTTCCCCCAACATGGAAAACGCCCGGTGCGCCACAATCTGCGCGCCGTCCACGATAATTTTCGCCCCGTAACGGTGGGCAAGCCCCGCGACGGTACGCACGTCGTTCACATAGCCGGTGACGTTTGAGGCGGCGGCGACGGTGACGTATTTGATTTTTCTGTCATACTTTTGCAGCAGCCGCTCCATGTCCGCGATACGCAGCCGCCCGTCCCCGTCCACGTCGGCGTAGACGGTACGGCAGCGTTCGCGCCAGGGGAGGTCGTTGGCGTGATGCTCCATGCGCGTGGACAGGACGAGGTCGCGGGGGCTTGTGATTAACGCGGAGGCGAGCTTGTTCATCCCGTCTGTGGTATTGTTGCAGTACAGCACGGTATACTTCTTGTTGTCCGCCCCGACGAATTTTTTTACGGCGCTGCGCCCTTCCGTGTATACGACGGTGGAAATTTCCGACTTCTGCCCTTTGCCGCGCCCAATGGAGCCGTAGTACATGAGCTTTTGCCGCACTTCTTCCGCCACGTCGCTGAAGGCGGGCGTGGTTGCCGCGTTGTCCAGATTGATGGCCGGAACCCGCCTGCCGTTTTTTAATTTGACGAGCGCGTCAATGCCGAGCATACGGCTTCGGTATTCGTTCCCGGCGCTGTTTTGCGATTTTTTCATTACATCGATTCCCCCCAAAAATAATTTTAAAATCGCCCTATAATTAACATATTATTGGAAAAATGTATATAAAAATTTCAAAGTTCTTCTTTTTGCGCGCTATTGCGCGGCGCGGTTGATTCAATCGCGTCAATAAAGTATATTAAGTATATAAATTTGAGGGGCGGTGCCTTATGTCCGTTTGTTTTGAAAAAGCCCGCGAGCTCGGGGAGCTGATTCTCGCTTCGGAACCTTCGAAGCGCCTTGCCGATATGGAGGCGGAGTATAATTCCAGTGTCAAAGACAGTTGCGCCGTCTTTCAAATGCAGCAGGCGCAGCGGAATTTCTATGATTTTGCCAATCAGGTGCTCGGGATTTTAGAGACGACCGTTTTTGGCGACTTGGAAAAGGAAGGCGGCTTCGCCAACGGCTGCGCCAACTGCCCTAAACGGAGAAAATCGCAGCGGGAGTGCTTTTAATGCCCGGCTACACCCCCATGATGGAGCAGTATTTCGCCTTAAAGAACCAGTACCCCGATTGTTTGCTGTTTTTCCGGCTCGGCGATTTTTATGAAATGTTTTTTGACGACGCTTTAACCGCCTCGCAGGCGCTCGACATCACTTTGACGGGCCGCGACTGCGGGCAGGCGGAGCGCGCGCCCATGTGCGGAGTGCCTTTCCACGCGGCGGACGGCTATATCGCGAAGTTGGTGGAAAAAGGCTATCATGTGGCAATCTGTGAGCAAACCGAAGACCCGAAACAGGCGAAGGGACTGGTCAAGCGCGAGGTGATACGGGTGGTCACGCCCGGCACCGTCACCGACGCGCATATGCTCGACGAAAAAAAGCATAATTACATCGTATGCTTGCATAAAGGCGAAACGCACATCGGCTGCGCCGCCGCCGACGTCACGACGGGGCTGTTTACCGCCGCCGCGATACCGGAGGAGTCGGAAAACCGCCTGGCGGACGAGCTTACCCGCCTTATGCCGGCGGAAATGTTAATCAGCGAAGGTTTCCCCTACCGGGCGGTGGCGGAGAGCATCGCCGGTATAAAGGCGGCGCCGGTTCCCGCCTGGACTTTTCACCAAAACAACGCGTTTAAATGTTTAACGCAGCATTTCAAAACCCATCACCTCGAAGGCTTCGGCCTTTCGCAAAACGCGCCGGAAATCCCCGCCGCGGGCGCGCTCATGCAATACCTGTACGAAACGCAAAAATCCGCGCTGCCGCAAATCACTTCCCTAAAAATAGCATCCCAAAACACGCGCATGACCATCGACGGGCCTTCCCGCCGCAATCTGGAACTTACCCAGTCCGCAAGCGGTCAAAAAGGGAAAAAGCTCAGCCTGTTCGGGATTTTGGATTTCACCAAGACGGCAATGGGCGCGAGGGCGCTGCGCGGTTGGGTGGAGCAACCCCTGCTTTCGCCGGAGGAAATCAACAAGCGGTTGGATTCCGTGGAGGAATGGTTCAAAAAACCGCTGCTTCGGGCGGAACTGCGCGAGCTTTTGCAAAGCGTCCACGACCTGGAGCGGCTGATAGCGAAGCTTGCCGGGGCAAGCGCCAACGCCCGCGACCTTTCCGCGCTTCGCGCTTCGGTCAAGCACCTGCCGCATATCGGCACGCTGCTTTCCGACGCGGAACGGGACTTAAACGCGGAAATTTACCGCACCTTCGACGACCTTTCGGATATTTACGCCAAAATTGATGGCGTCATCACGGACGAACCGCCCGTAAGCATACGGGAGGGCGGGATGATACGGCGGGGCTGCGACGCGGAACTGGACAGGCTGCTCGACGTAAAGGAAAACGGCGGCAAGTGGCTTTCGGAACTGGAAGCCCGGGAGCGGGAACAGACCGGAATCAAAAATTTAAAAATACGGCACAACAAAGTGTTCGGCTATTATATAGAAATCACCAATTCCCAACTGCAAAACGCGCCGGAAAGGTACGTAAGGCGGCAGACGCTCGCCAACTGCGAGCGTTTTATCACCGAGGAGCTGAAGGATTTAGAAGATACCATCCTCGGGGCGGACGAGAAGCAAACCGAATTGGAATACCGGCTGTTCGATACCCTGCGGCGGGAAATCGTTGAGGAAATCGCGCGAATACAGTTTATGGCTTACGAACTCGCCGCCCTTGACGCGCTGCAGTCTTTGGCAAACGCCGCCGAGCGCGGCGGGTATGTGAAGCCCGCGGTCAGCGGCGGCGGGAGCGTGGTCATTAAGGA
>JAISWA010000198.1 GCA_031271275.1 Clostridiales bacterium
TGATTTATATTTTTGCTTTAATTTGTCAAAAGAATCTATGATAACCCGGTTTCCTGTGTTATCATCTTCTTCAATATCATCGGAAAGCCCTAGCTGCTCCGGCACATATTTAAACATAAATACGATAATGTGCTTACCATAAAATGGGTGTAAGAGAAAACGCACATGACTTTTGAGGCGGGCTATGGTAAAACATTTTTTGGTCAGCAACTTGAACCAAAAAAATTAAAGCGGAGATGAAAAGATGAGGAAGTATATCAAGCAAGTGAAACAAGGGTTAGCCGCGCTAATGGCGGCGGTACTCATTTTAGGAAACGGAAGTTTTACCGCGCAACCGGTTTATGCCAATGAACAGGCTGATGAGTTCACTTACGTTGCAAGTATCGGTGGCGCAACAATGGCAATCACTAAAACTGGTGAACTTTGGGTTTGGGGGTGGAATAGCGGTGAGAATTATGCCGGTCGATTAGGCGACGGCACAACCGAAGATAGGTACAGCCCTGTGAAAATAATGGACAATGTGACTTCTGTGGTTACAGATCATGTCTGGAATTACGCGCTTGCACTTCAAACAGACGGAAGCCTTTGGTCTTGGGGGCACAATTATAACGGTCAATTAGGGGACGGTACCACCGCCGATAGGTATAGCCCCGCAAAAATTATGGAAGATGTTGCTGCTGTGGCAACTCAGCGGCACGGTAGAGCCTTTGCAATCAAAACAGACGGAAGCCTATGGGCTTGGGGGGACAACTATTACGGTAGTTTAGGTGTGGGTGTGGCAGGCAACAGACATAGCCCTGTAATGATAATGGAAAATGTGGCTTGTGTAGAGGCTAAGATTAGTAATACATATGCAATCCAAACAGACGGAAGTCTTTGGGCTTGGGGGTTTAATGGCGGCGGTCAATTAGGAGACGGTACGGTCACCCACAGATACAGCCCTGTAAAAATAATGGAAAAAGTAGCTTCTTTAGTACCTGGTAACTTTTTTAACGCTGCGATTCAAACAGACGGAAGCCTTTGGACTTGGGGACCTAATGTGTTTGGTACAGTAGGCGACGGTACAACTGAAGTCAGGCGCACTCCTATAAAAATACTTGAAAATGTGGTTTCTGTATCGGGTGGAGATGGCTATATATATGCAATCATAGAGGATGGAAGCCTTTGGGGGTGGGGAAAAAATGACGGCGGTCAATTGGGTGACGGTACAAATATTAATAGATACAGTCCTGTAAAGATAATGGAAAATGTAGCCTATGTAGAAAGCGACAACTCTATCCTCAATATTCCTCATACATTTGTAGTCAAAACGGACGGAAGCCTTTGGGGATGGGGGAATAGCCGCAATGCGCGAGTAGGGGAAGACAGACGACATATACAGGATAATGTAAGTAATAGCACCCCTGTAAGGTTAATGGAAGATGTGGCTTCTATAGCGGCAAGTGATGACGGCAGTGCATTTGCAATCAAAACAGACGGAAGTCTTTGGGCTTGGGGGAGCAACGTTGTGGGCAAATTAGGGGTAGGGGACGGCATGGGAGACGTCTACACACCGATAAAAATAATGGAAAATGTAATGGATGTTTACCTTGATGATGGGCACAGCATTACATATGCAATCCGTGCGGACGGAAGCCTTTGGGCTTGGGGTCTCAACATGCATGGTAGGATAGGGGACGGCACAACAGACAATAGGTCTATCCCTGTAAGAATAACCCTTAAATAAAAACAAAAAACAATTAACATAAAAAGAATAAAACGTGTCAGTACAAAGCGGCTACGCCGCTTGTTTTCCGCAATTCGTCATAGGAAACTGCACCTTGTGCGTTCGGTTGGCTTCAAAACGGAACGCTGGAATCAAGCAGTTTCCTATGACATAAAAAAGCGTTTTCACGAACGCCAAACGCGTTCATGCGTTTGGCGTGACACCCCGCCCGCGAAACTTTACAAACCCGCCGCCCGCCGATATACTTCCTCATTAACCTTAAATTTCCCGTAAATGATTACAAGGAGAATTTTTATGTACGAGAAAGTTCAAACGAGCCTCAGCTTCGCGGAGCGCGAGCAGGCGGTGCTCGATTTCTGGAAAGAGCACGATATTTTTAACGCGAGCATAACGCGCCGGAAGGACGCGCCGGTTTACACCTTCTACGACGGGCCGCCCACCGCCAACGGCAAACCTCATATCGGTCATATCATCACCCGGGCGGTGAAAGATTTGATTCCGCGATACAAAACCATGAAGGGCTTCCGCGTCCCGCGCAAGGCGGGGTGGGACACCCACGGGCTTCCCGTGGAACTGGAAGTGGAAAAGCTGCTCGGCATCAGCGGCAAGCCCGACATTGAAAAATACGGCGTAGAGCCGTTTATAAAGCAGTGCAAGGAAAGCGTCTGGAAATACGAGAACCTCTGGCGGCAAATGAGCGAGCGCGTGGGCTTTTGGGCGGACATGGACGACCCCTATGTCACCTACCACAATTCCTATATAGAATCCGTCTGGTGGGCGCTTAAGCAAATTTGGGACAAGGGCTTGATGTATAAAGGCTACCGGGTGGTTCCCTACTGCCCGCGCTGCGGCACCCCCCTCTCCAGTCATGAGGTGGCGCAGGGCTATAAAGACGTGAAGGAAGTTTCCGCCTTTGTAAAGTTCCGCGCGGCGGACAGCGGCGATTTTTATCTGGCGTGGACCACCACGCCCTGGACGCTGCCCTCCAACGTGGGCCTGTGCGTCAACGCACGGGTGGAATACGCCCGGGTAAAAAGCGGCGGCGAAGTGTATGTCATGGCAAAGGCGCTGCTCGATGAGGTTTTAAACGAGCCTTATGAAGTTTTGGAAACTTTCCCCGGCGCGCGCTTAAATGGAAAGAAGTACCTGCCGCTGTACCCCGCGGGCATTTCCGACGGGCAATACTGCACCGTCGTCTGCGACGATTATGTAACGCTTACGGACGGCACGGGCATCGTGCATATCGCGCCGGCGTTCGGCGAGGACGACTCCCGGGTGAGCAAAGCGAACGGCCTGCCCTTCGTCCAGTTGGTGGATACCCAGGGGAAATTTGTGCACACGCCGGACGCGCCGTGGAAGGGTTTGTTTGTAAAAGACGCCGACCCGCTGATTATGGCGGACATGAAAAATTCCGGCAAGCTGTACAGGGTCGCCGATTACGAGCACAGCTACCCCTTCTGTTGGCGGTGCGACACGCCGCTTCTGTACTACGCCCGGGACGCGTGGTTTATCAAAATGACGGCGCTGCGCGACAGGCTTGTAGAGAACAACAACACCGTCAACTGGCTGCCGGACAACATCCGCGTGGGCCGGTTCGGTAATTTTTTGGAGAACGTGGTGGACTGGAGCATCAGCCGGGAAAGGTACTGGGGGACGCCGCTGCCCGTTTGGGAATGCGCCTGCGGGCACCGGCACTGCGTCGGAAGCATCGAGGAACTGAAGCAAATGGGGACGGGTGTTCCCGGGGATATTGAGTTGCATAAGCCCTATATAGACGCCGTAAAACTTGCCTGCCCCGTATGCGGCGGGGAAATGAAGCGCACGCTCGAGGTGATCGACTGTTGGTTCGATTCCGGCGCCATGTTTTTCGCCCAGTGGCATTACCCTTTTGAGAACGCGGATATTTTTAAGGAGCAGTTCCCGGCGGACTTTATTTCGGAAGCCATTGACCAAACCCGGGGTTGGTTCTACTCGCTGATCGCGATTTCCACGCTGCTTTTCGACTGCTCCTGCTATAAGAACGTGATTGTGCTTGGCCACGGTCTGGACGAAAAGGGTCAGAAGATGAGCAAGAGCAAAGGGAATTATACCGACCCCATGGACGCGTTGGCGAAGCACGGCGCGGACGCGGTGCGGTGGTATTTGTATATCAATTCCGCCCCGTGGCTCAACTTCCGTTTCTTCGACGACGCCGTAAGCGAGGCACAGCGGAAATTTATGGGCACCCTTTGGAACACCTACGCCTTTTATGTGCTATACGCGGAAATCGACGCCTTCAACCCCTATGAATATGAATGGGAAACCGAATCGCTCCCGCTGATGGACCGGTGGGTTTTGTCCAAACTCAACAATTTAATCAAAAAAATTGACGGCAGCCTGGAAAGGTTGGAGCTCACCGAACCCGCCCGGGCGCTTAACAGTTTCACGGACGAGCTGAGCAACTGGTATGTGCGCCGCTGCCGCGAGCGTTTTTGGGGAAAAGACATGCCGAGGGATAAAATAAACGCGTACCTTACGCTGCATCATGTACTGGTGACGGTGGCGAAACTGTCCGCGCCGTTTGTGCCGTTCATGACCGAGCTGATGTACCAGAACCTTGTGCGGGGGTTGGATAAATCCGCTCCGCTGAGCATTCATCTCTGCGACTATCCCGCCGCGGACGGTTCCATGACGGACGGGAAACTGGAAAAGGACATGGACGCGGTACTGGATATCGTGACACTGGGCCGCGCCGCGCGTAACGCCGCGAACATTAAAAACCGTCAGCCCCTGCCGGAAATTTTGGTCAACATGTCAGAGCGCGGCGGCGCGTTGGATAAACTGTACGCCGACATTATCACCGACGAGCTTAACATCAAGCGCATCACCTTTACGGAAGACACCGGGGGGTACACCCGGTACCGTTTCAAGCCGCAGCTTCGCACGTTGGGCCCGCGTTACGGGAAGTTGGTTCCCCAAATCACCGGGGCGCTGAACGAAAACGGAAACAGCGCAATGGAAGCGTTACGCGCCGGAACATGGAAAAAGGAAATCGAAGGCGTGGAAGTTGAGCTGACCATGGAGGACGTGTTGGTGGAAACCACGCAGAAGGAAGGCTACACCGCCCAGTCCGACCGGGGCCTTACCGTGGTGCTCGATATTCAGTTGACCCCGGAGCTGATTGAGGAAGGCTTCACCCGGGAACTGGTGAGCAAAATACAAACCATGCGCAAGGAAGCCGGCTTCGACGTGACGGACAGGATTAATGTGTTCTGCGGGAAGAACGCGGTGCTTAACGGGGTGATTGCGCGCAACTGCGATACCATTTCGGGCGAAGTGCTCGCGGAAAGCGTCGGGGAGCTTACGGACACCAACTGCGGCGGCGGGTACGAAAAAGAATGGGTGGTGAACGGGGAAAAAATCGTGCTCGGGGTGAAGAAAGCCTGACGAGAATACTCCCCGCGTATATTCCCCCCCTTCCTTTGAATATATTTTAACGGCAGGGGGGTATTTTTATGCCTTTCAAACGCCGTCTGCGCCATACGCGAAGGACTGTCAACCGGTATTTCCGGCGGAAAAGAGCGCGCTTGCCGATGCGCCCGCCGCGTCGCCGCGCGGTCACCCGTAAACCCAGAAAAGAACACGCGCCGCGCATTATCGCTTTTTCCGCAGCAACCGTTCTGCTGCTGCTTGTGTTTTTTTTCGCGCGGGTACTTGACCCTTCCGTAAAACTCCGCCCGGATGCGGAAACGGTGGCGGCTTTCCGCGCGCCCCACCAGGCGATAGGGCTGTTGAAAGCGCAATCGGAAAATCATGGCGTGCCGTTCGCGGAAGTTTTTACTTTCTTCTGCGCGGAAAATGATTTCTTCCCGGCGAAAGCCGCCGCCTATGATTTTACCGTATTGGAGCGCCAGTATGTGGAAGGGTATGAAGCGCTGAAAAAAAAGTACGACGCCAAAAGCGCCGCCCCTTTTATCGCCATGTATGAGACTTTGTTCGACGAAATACAATGCTTTCCGGTACCGGACGGTTTTGACGGCGGCGCAGACGGGCAGCCGTCGTTTATGTACGGGGACAGTTGGGGTGACGAACGGCATAGGGGAGCCGATATTTACGACAGGGAAAATATCCCCGGGCGCGTTCCGGTGGTAAGCATGACGGACGGAACCGTGCGGGATTCCGGCTATACCGGCGACGACGGGCACTATGTCGGGATAATAACGGAAGGCGGCGACTATTATTTGTACGCCCGTTTAGACGGTTTTGCGGAAAATATTTCGGAAGGTTTAACCGTTGCCGCCGGGCAGCCCCTCGGGCATATGGGCGACTCCGGTTCGGGAGGGGAAGCGTTTCAAGCGCGTTTGCATTTGAGGATCAAACCGGGGGAAGGGGTCGGCGGCGGGGATTTTTGGATAAACCCGTACCCGCTGCTGAGGTACATTGAGTGAAACCCTTATTCCTCGCGACACAAAATACCGTTGCGCTTAAAAAAGATGAGTGTTAATCAATTTTTCCGCTTTCCCTTTCAACCCCGCCTTATCCAGTTCTTTTCCCAAATAAATCTCATCGGAAAGTATCGCCTGATAAATCAGCATGTCCAACCCGTTTATCGCCGTAAGCCCAAGCGTTTCCGCCTCGCGAAGCAGCCGCGTCTTTCGCGGGTTGTAAATCAGGTCGTAAACCGCCGCGTCTTTCGGGAGCTTGCGCAGGAAAGATAAATCTTTCCAATCCTCCGGGCATCCCTCCATGCCCAGCGGGGTGGCGTTGATAAACAGCCCCGCGGCTCTCCCCTGCGGCAAGGAAACGCCGTTGCGGACGGAAATACATTGCGCGTCAGCGCCCTCGTTGATTAACGCCTCCGAAAGCGTGGCGGCAACGCCTCCGCGCCCCGCGATTACCGCCTGCTTCCCGCGAACGGAAAAACCCCGCTCGGCGAGGGACAGCAGGAACCCTTTTTCGTCGGTGCTGTAACCGCGCAGCACGCCTTCGCGCAGGGTGACGGTGTTTACCGCTTTCGCGTGTACGCTTGCGCAGAAGGGGAGGATATCCGTCTTATGGGGCATGGTCACGTTAAAGCCGTCGATTTTTTCCGCAACCGCGAAGCGGATAAACGCGTCAAGCTTTCCTTTTTCCACCCGGTGAGCGGAATATTCAAGGGGTATGCCCAACTCCGCGAACACCGCCCTGTGTATGGCGGGCGAAAGGCTGTGGGCGATGGGGTCGCCGATTACGGCGAGCCGCATCAATCCTCACCCCCTGCCAAATAATCCATCGCCAACAGATAACCCCGCAGCCCCAACCCGGATATCTGCCCAACGCACGCGGCAGCCGTCACCGAATGATGCCGGAAACTTTCCCGCTTATAGATGTTGCTGATATGCACTTCCACCACCCGCGCCCCAACGGAAAGCAGCGCGTCGTAAATCGCGATACTCGTGTGGGTGTACGCGGCGGGGTTGATGATGATGCCGTCGCAGCCCGACGCCTGCTGTATCAGCGTGACCAACTCGCCTTCATGGTTGCTTTGGGCGATTTCCACTTCCACCCCTAATTTTTCCCCGTGGGCGCGGACCATTTTTTCCAAACCGGCATAGGTTTCGTGACCGTATACGGCGGGCTCGCGGCTGCCGAGCAGGTTAAGGTTGGGGCCGTTTAAGATGAGA
>JAISWA010000012.1 GCA_031271275.1 Clostridiales bacterium
AAAAAAACCTTAATTATATTCCTATCCTTATTCTTACTCGCCTCCTGCGGCAGCGGGCAGACGCCGACGGCGCAAGCCGGTACGCAGGGCGCGGCGCAGCCTTCCGCGCAAACTGAGCAGAACGCCCCACCGGCGGACGCTTCCTCGCAGGACGGCGGTTCGGTCAATGCCGACGGCTTTGTCTTTGAGTACAAAGGCGAAAAGGTCTATATGGACGAGGGCATGGCCGGCGTGCTGGCCAAGCTCGGCGAGCCGGACAGCGTTTTGGAAAACCGCAGCTGCGTGTTTGACGACGACGGCTTTGAGTGCATTTACCGCTACCCCGGTATCCAAATTCACACCTACCCCCGGGGCGGGACGGACTATGTGTATACGGTGGATTTCAAAGACGACAGCCTTACCACGCCGGAGGGGCTTTATCTCGGCAGCAGCATGGAGGATATGGTTGCCGCCTACGGGGAGGATTACGAGGAAAAAACGGGGCAGTATATCTTTTCCAAGGGGCAAACCACGTTGGAGTTTATGGTGGCGGACAATGAAATCTACTCGATTGTCTACAAGCTCATCATGTGAAATTCAACAGACATTTTTTAAAGGTTATAGGCCGCGAAGCGTATAGCTTGCGGCTTTGTTTATTTTTGGAGGAACCCTTATGGTCATCAAAAAAATCTACAAATATATGCGCGGCTACAGGAAATACTTCCTCGGCGCGATGGTCGCGACGGCGCTTGCCACCCTGTTCAGCATCCTGCCGCCGTTGGTGGTCAAAATCACCGTGGATTCGGTCATCGACGGGCAGCCCCTGGACGCGCCGCCTTTTCTGGTTTTCATCATCGAAAAGTTGGGCGGGGTACCGGCGCTCGCGAAATACTTATGGATATGCGGCCTCGCCATCGTGCTTGCCGCCCTCGGCAACGGCATATGCGCGTTCCTACGGGGGCGGTGGAACGCTGTCGGCGCGGAGGAACTTGCCAAGCGCACCAAGGACGAACTCTACGACCGGCTGCAAAAAGTCCCCTACGACTACCATGTGAAGGCAAAGACCGGCGATTTGATACAGCGCTGCACCTCCGACGTGGAAACCGTGCGCCGCTTCCTCGCCATGCAGCTTGTGGAAGTCTCGCGGATTTTGTTCGTGGTGGTTTTCGCGCTTATTATCATGTTCTCCTACCATGTGCCGTACACGCTCGCCGCGGTCGCCACCGTTCCGCTGCTGTTCATTATTTCCTACCGGTATTTTAAGGGAATGCGCAAGGTGTTCATGCTCGCCGACGAAAAGGAAGGCGAAATGCAGACCGTGCTGCAGGAAAATTTAAGCGGGGTCCGCGTGGTGCGCGCCTTCGGGATGCAGAAATTCGAGACGGAGAAATTTGAAAAAAAGAACAACGAGTTCTTCGCGCTTATTGTGAAAATGACCATGCAGATGGCGAACTTCTGGGGGCTTACCGACTTTATGACTTTCGTGCAAATCGGGTTGGTGCTGTTCCTCGGGGTGTATTTTAATTTTACAGGCTCCCTTTCACTGGGTACGCTGTTGGTGTTCCTTACCTACGAGGGAATGCTTATCTACCCCGTGCGGCAGCTTGGGCGTATATTAAGCGATTTGGGCAAAACGGAGGTTTCCCTCGGCAGGATTGAGGAAATCATCAATACCCCCGCCGAAGCCGACACGCCCGGGGCCGCCGCGCACCCGCTGAAAGGCGAAATCGTATTCAGCCATGTGAATTTTTCCTACGAAAAAGACCAACCGGTGCTGAAAGACATGAGCTTCCGCATTAAAGCCGGGGAAACCATCGCCATACTGGGGGCGACGGGCTCGGGGAAATCTTCCGTGATGCACCTGCTGCTCAGGCTCTACGACTATGACGAGGGCAGCATCACCGTCAACGGCTGTGAGCTGCGGGACATCAAGAAGGATTACCTGCGCGAGCGCATAGGGCTTGTTTTGCAGGAGCCGTTCTTATATTCCAAGACGGTGAGAGAAAACATCCGCATGGCAAAGTTCGACATGACCGAAGACGAAATGTTCGCCGCCACCCGCGCCGCGTCCATACACGAGGATATCGAGGGCTTTGAAAAAGGCTACGAAACCATGGTGGGGGAAAAGGGCGTTACCCTTTCCGGCGGGCAGAAGCAGCGCGTTGCCATCGCCCGGACGCTGATAAAAGAAAGCGATATTTTAATATTTGACGATTCCCTCAGCGCGGTGGACGCCGAGACCGACGCCCAGATACGCGCGGCGTTAAGGGAACGCGCCGGGGACGTTACCACGTTCATCATTTCCCAACGGATTACCACGCTGATGGAGGCCGACCGGATTTTCGTGTTCGAGGAAGGCCGCCTTGCCGACGAGGGGCCCCACGCGGCGCTGATTGAGCGCGAGGGGCTGTACCGGCGGATTTGGAACATTCAAAATTTATTGGAAGAGGAATATGAAAATGAATGAGTTTGACGAGCAAGAATATACCAAGGGCCTGGACATCGGGCTGTGGAAGCGCATTTACGTACTGGTAAAGAGCCAACGCAAGCGGATTGTCGCCGTGGGCGCCGTACTGGTGATGGTGGCGCTGTGCGACATGATTTTCCCGCTGTTAAACCTCCACGCCATCGACACGTTTATCGGCGCGGGGGATTTAAGCGGTCTGGTTTCGTTTATCTTCCTGTACCTCGGCGTGGCGGTGTGGCAGGCGCTTAATGTTTACCTGTTTGTGGGCAACTGCGGGAAGTTGGAAAGCCATGTGGTGTACCATATCCGCAAGACCGGCTTCGCGAAATTGCAGGAGCTTTCGTTTTCCTATTACGACACCACGCCCGTGGGCTGGATTATGGCCCGTATGACCTCTGACGCCCAGCGCATCGGCGACGTGGTGGCGTGGAGCGCCATCGATTTGGTGTGGGGTATCTGCGTGATTGTTTTCGTTTCCGTGTGTATGTTTATCATCAACGTGAAGCTCGCGCTGATTACCCTTTGCGTGTTCCCCATACTGGCGGTGGTGAGCTATTTCTTTCAAAAGGTGATACTTAAGAATTACCGGGAAGTCCGCAAACTGAATTCCAAAATCACCGGGGCTTACAACGAAGGCATCAACGGCGCGCGCACCACCAAAACGCTGACCCGGGAAAGCCGCAACTTTGACGAGTTTGAAAACCTTTCCCGGGGGATGAAAACGTCCTCCATCCGCGCCGCGGTTTTTTCCGCCATATACCTGCCGATTGTCATGGGGCTCGGTTCCGTCGGCGTGGCGTTGGTGCTCTGGCGCGGCGGAATGGACGTGCAGGGCGGGCTGCTTACCTTCGGCACCTACTCGCTGTTTATCACCTACGGGATGCAGATTTACGACCCGGTATACCAACTCGCCCGGGTGCTTTCGGAATTTACCTCCGCCCAGGCTTCGGCGGAGCGCACCCTGTCCCTGATCGAAACTTCCGCCGAAATCATAGACCCGCCGGAGATTCTGGAGAAATTCGGCGACAATCTCAACCCCAAGAGGGAAAACTGGCCGTCCATCACCGGGGATATCCTGTTTGAGGACGTGAGCTTTTCCTATAAAACAGGCGAAAAGGTATTAAAAAATTTCAATTTAAAAATCGAGGCGGGGCAAAAAATTGCGTTGGTGGGCGAGACCGGCGCGGGCAAGAGCACGATTGTGAATTTAATCTGCCGGTTCTACGAGCCGACCTCGGGCAGGGTGCTTATCGACGGCACGGATTACCGGGAGCGTTCCCAGTTGTGGCTGCAATCGAATTTGGGCTATGTGCTGCAAACCCCACACCTTTTCAGCGGGACGGTGGCGGACAACATCCGCTACGCCAAGCAGGACGCCACCGCCGAGGAAGTAGAAGCCGCCGCCAAAACCGTGGACGCCCACAAATTTATCGTTAAACTGGAAAAAGGGTACGACACGGAAGTGGGCGAAGGCGGGAGCCGGTTGTCCTCGGGGCAGAAGCAGCTGATTTCTTTCGCCCGCGCCATTATCGGCGACCCCCGGATTTTTGTGCTCGACGAAGCGACTTCCAGTGTGGACACCGAGACGGAATCCATGATATCCCAGGCGGTGGACAAGGTATTAAGGGGCCGCACCAGCTTTATCGTGGCGCACAGGCTTTCCACCATACGCTCCTGCGACCGCATACTGGTCATTAAAGACGGCGAAGTCGCCGAGAGCGGAAACCACCGGGAGCTGTTGAAACGCAGGGGAATTTATTATAACCTGTACACCAACCAGTTTATGGCGGAACAGGAGCAGAAAATCTTAGGATAATAGGACAAAAGGAGAATGGGAATGGACAGCGCAAGGCTCAGGAAGTACGCGGAACTTTTGGTAAGGGCGGGCGGCAACGTGCAGAAGGGGCAGCCGGTGGTAATCGCGAGCAGCGTGGAGGACGCGGCTTTCGCGCGGTTGGTGGAGGAATGCGCCTATGACGCGGGCGCGTCGGAAGTGATTCTCGACTGGCTCGACGAGGTTTCCACCCGTATGCGGTACCTGCGGGGCGCGGACGAAATCTTTGACGAATACCCCCAGTGGCGGGTGGACCGCTTTAAATATTTGGACGACCGGAACGCGGTGTACCTGCGCGTTATTTCCGAAGACCCTGACTTGCTCGCCGGGGTGGACGCGGAACGCATCAGGCGCAACACGAAAGTTTCCCGCGCCGCCACAAAGGCGCATTCCGCCATGACCATGTCCAACGCAAGGCGTTGGTCGCTGCTTGCGGCGCCTTCCCCCGCGTGGGCGAAGAAAGTTTTCCCGGAGCTGCCCGAAGCCGACGCCATTGAAAAATTGTGGGGGCATATCTTAAAGGGCGCCCGCGCCGACGGGGACGACCCCATCGCCGACTGGGAAGCCCACCGGAAAAATTTCAACAAGCGCGTGGACTACCTGAACGGGGAAAATTTTAAGAAATTGCGTTTCACCAATTCGTTGGGCACCGACTTCACCGTAGGGCTTGCCAAGGACCATATCTGGGTGGGCGGCGGCGACGTGGGGCAGGACGGCGTTCCGTTTTTCCCCAACCTGCCCACGGAAGAAATTTTCACCATGCCCGACCGCAACATCGCCGACGGGCGGGTGGTGGCGTCCATGCCCCTGTCCTATCAGGGCAGCTTGATTGAGGATTTTGAAATCACTTTCAAAGACGGGCGCGCCGTCGCGTGGAAGGCGGGAGCCAACGAAGACGCGTTAAAAAATATTATTGAAATGGACGAAGGCTCCCACCGACTCGGGGAGGTGGCGTTGGTTTCCAACAGCTCCCCCATCGCCCGGATGAACACGCTTTTCTATGAAACGCTGTTCGACGAGAACGCTTCCTGCCATCTGGCGTTGGGCAAATCGTACCCGAACAACATGAAGGGCGGAGACAAGCTTTCCGAAGCGGAGTTGGTCGCCGCGGGGGGCAACGATTCCCTGCTGCATGTGGATTTTATGTTCGGAACGCCGGACATGAAAATAGCCGGCGTCAAAGACGACGGCTCGGAAATTGTTTTCTTCGAGAACGGGGAGTTTGTGGATTATTAAGCCGCCATACCTTCCACGTTTTCATTCTGAGCGAAGCGAAGAATCCTATGCGCATAAAGTAAAAGATTTTTCGCCTACGGCTCAGAATGACGGCAGACAACGCAAGTCTGTCCTCCTGAGCAAAGCGAAGAATCTTCAAATGACACGAATCGCGGATTCTTCGCCTGCGGCTCAGAATGACAGCAGACAACGCAAGTCTGTCCTTCTGAGCGAAGCGAAGAATCCTATGCGCATAAAGCAAAAGATTCTTCGCCTGCGGCTCAGAATGACGGCGCTGTGGCATTTTTCAATACAGCGCGGTGGCATTTTCCAATGACAGCGCGGGGGCGTTTTCTAATACAGCGCAGCGAAGTCTTTCTCGTGGCGCATGAAAATATCCACCAGCCCGGGGTCGAAGTGCGTTCCGCTTTCGTTCACAATCATCTTCGCGGCTTGCTCGCGGGTATAGCTCGCCTTGTACGGCCTGACCGAGCGGATCGCGTCGTAAACGTCGGCAAACGCCGTCACCCGGGCGGAAAGCGGTATAGTGTCCCCCGAAAGTTTTTCCGGGTAGCCGCTTCCGTTCCATTTCTCGTGGTGGTACAGCACGATATCGCGGGTCGTTTTGAAAAATAAATCTTCTTTCAATTCTCCCATATGTAAGTCCAACAGGCGCGCCCCTAAAACGGGGTGCGTTTTTATCAGCTCAAACTCGTCCACGGTCAGCTTGCCCGGCTTCTGCAACACTTTTTCAGAGATGCCTATCTTGCCGATGTCGTGCAGCTTGGCAGCCTGTATAATATAATCTGCCTGTTCGGGCGTAACCGCCCGCGCGGCTTTCGGGTATTCGTCGATATTTTTCATGAGCACGCGGGTGAGCTCGGTGATATGGTCCACATGGTCGCTTGAGCTGTCGTCCCGTGTTTCGGTTATCAACGCGAGCATGTAAGCGGTCAGCGCCTGGCGTTTCTGACTGCGCTCGTAATCCCTGCGCATTTCTTCCGTGCGCTCGTCGATTAGCTGCTCCATATGGCGGCGGTTGGAGCACAAATCGAGCTGCATTTTTATCCGGCGCTGCAGCACCGTCGCGCGGAAAGGCTTATGGATATAGTCGGCGGCTCCGTTTTCAAGCATTTCGGCTTCGATTTTCGAATCGGTCATCGCCGTGAGGAAAATCACCGGAATATCCCGCACGCGCGTGTCCGCCTTTAGCGCGAGCAGCACTTCCGAGCCTGTCATCCCCGGCATTTCGTAGTCGAGCAGGATTAAATCCGTCATATGCCTCGAAAGGAAACGAAGCGCGCTTTCGCCGTCGGCAAAAAGCTGCACCTCATAAAAATCCCGCAGCATCGCTTCGATGATGCTCCGGTTGGTTTGCTGGTCATCCACCGCCATAATAAAAGGACGGGCCATAGTCTATACCTTCCCTTCAGCTTCAGAATTGAAACAAGTATAACGGCATGGCTACGAATAAGCAACGATTGCGCAATACTCCGTTATCGTATTAAGCAGCGTCTCGTAATCCACCGGTTTTTGCAAGAAACCGTTCATCCCGGCTTCCAACAGGAGCGCAACGTCTTCGCCGCCCGTGTTGGCGGTGAGCGCGACAATGGGGATTGCCCGGGCGTTTTGGCAGGTCAGGCGGCGTATTTCCCTTGCGGCTTCCAACCCGTCCGTTCCCGGCATATGTATGTCCATTAAAATCAGCGAAAATTTCCCCGGCGCGGAGGAGAACTTTTCCACCGCCTCGCGCCCGTCGCAGGCAAATACCAACGTCAAACCCTTGATGTCGGAAAGCATCGCCCCTATTAACTCCCGGTTTATTTCCACGTCTTCGGCAATTAAAATGCTTTTCCCGGCAAGGACGCTGTTTGGGGAAAGTTTATTTTCCTCCCCGCGAAGGGGCAAGCGCTCGCTAATCCGCAAGTTTAACCGGCTCACCAACGCCGAAGCGCCCCCGTCTTTCCGCCTTACGCAATAATCGGAAGCGCCCATGGCAAACGCGGCGCGTTCGTCGCCGGCGTCGTCCCGCTCCGCGAGAAACAGCACCGGAATGTTTTTTTCCCGGGCTTTTTGATTGATTCTTTGGGAAATGACAAACGCCGCCTTATCGGCGCCGCAAACAGGCAGCACGACGGCGTCCGCGTTGTTTAAATCCGTTTCGCCGGGTGAAGCGGGGCTTCCGGAGGCGATGCTTACGTCAAAGTCACGCATAATCGCGGCTTTTATTTCGGCAAGCAGCCGAGGGTCGCCGCATATGACCAATACCCGTTTCTTTTTTGGCACCCTTCCCCGCCCCCGTAACTTCGCACATTTCTTTTCGTCCCTTAGTATAACGCAATGGCAGGCGCGTTTGTATACGACGGTATAAAAAATACGCAAACATTGGCTGAAAACTGCCGTTTGCGTATTTTTAAATTACCGAAAAACCTTGTTACTTACAGCGTTTGAAGGCGCATTACATATAATTCCAAGAAGCTTCCCGGACATATTCCCCCGCCTCAATGTCCGATAAATTAGCCGTTCCGCCGGGGCGCTTTAAACTGTCGATTCTGTTACCTGTGCATATCCGCCTGTGTCTGGCACAATGGCAAGCGTATACCCTAACGGCTTTAATATCTTGAATATGGTATCAATCTGCGGCGTGGTCTGCATACGCTCCAAGCGGGCTATCGCCGGTTGTTTTACGCCTGACATTTCAGCAAGCCGCTTTTGTGATATGCCCTTTTGCTCCCGTGCCTCAATCAGCTTGCCTACTAACGCCGTTTCGAGCTGTATCGCGTCTTTTTCGGCTTGTGTCAAAGCGGACGCTTCCCATAAATCTTCAAACGTTGTAAACGTATCGCCTTTAATGGTTAAGCCCATGTTATGCACCATACCTTTCTATAAAATCTTTCATGTTCCGCTCTGCCTTTTTTATTTCCTGCGGCGGTGTTTTCTGTGCCTTTTTTGTAAAGTGGTGAAGCAATACGAAAACATTATCTTTCCAGTATGCAAAGAATATTCTATCATTTACCGGTCTAAGCTCCCACAATTCTGTCCCCTCAATGCGTTTAATTGTTGGTTCGCCGATAGAAACGCCGTAATTGCGTAAGCGGTCGATATAGCTTAAAATTTTAGTATATTTTATTCTTGCGTCTTTGCTCGTATTTATTTTGTCGCTAAGCCCATTGATATAATCCGCTATTTCATCATTCCCGGCGCGGTCTTTATAAGTGATTACATTATGCATACGATCCTCACCCAAAGACATTATAACATCTTTGGTCTTGGAAAAGTAAATGGTCGCAACATAAAAGCCGCCCGCGAGGGACGGCTTTTAATAGCTGACGATTTGCTAATGATTTGCTCACGCTTTGTTTATCTTGCGGCTTTGTTTACCTTGCGGCTTTTTTCCTGATCAACAGCCCGGCGAGCAGCGCGGCAAGACCGAAGCCTGTAAGCACCGCGGACAGGGGCGTTTCGCCGGTCTTGGGCATTTCAAGCAGCCCAAGGGGGATTTCATCGCTGAACACCCATGTGTCGTCGCTTGGGTCGTCGGGGTCGCCGACGTCGAAGGTCCATACGCCGAGGGGGATGTCGTTTTCGTCAAACTCGATGTAGGTGAAGTC
>JAISWA010000141.1 GCA_031271275.1 Clostridiales bacterium
ATCGAAGTGGTGCGCCGGGGCGTGGTGCGCCGCGCCAAGCTGTTCTATCTGCGCCAGCGCGTGGGCAAGGCTTCCAAGGTTAAAGAAGAAATTTTCAAAAAAGATAAAAAGAACGCGTAGGCTTCCGGCGTGAAATTAGACCGTATACAAAATCCAATTGCCCGCAATCTGGTAGAGTGGCTGCTCATTTTACTGGTTGCGGTATTTTTATTTCTGATACTGCGCTTCTTCGTTTTCCGTATCGCCAACGTGGACGGGGATTCCATGGAGCCCACGCTCAAGGACCGCGACCTGGTCGTGCTCTCGCGGCTGACGTATTTTTTCACCGACCCCAAGCCCGGGGAAATTGTCGCGTTCCCGTATAAGGAAAACCCGTCGGATTATTATATCAAGCGCATCGTCGGTTCGCCCGGCGACGTGATTGATTTGGTGGACCGCCGTTTTATGATTAACGGCGAGCCGTTGGAGGACGATTTTTCCGAAGAAGCGATCATTTCACTCGGGGATGCGCGTTTCCCGATTACCGTCCCCGAAGGGCAGTATTTTGTGCTCGGCGACAACCGCAACGGGAGCAAAGACAGCCGGTTCAGTTCCGTCGGCTGCATACCGAAAGAAAAAATGGTGGGGAAAGTCATATTCCGGCTGTGGCCGTTTAAACGCTGATGCAGGTTCAATGGTACCCCGGCCACATGGCCAAAACAAAAAAAATGCTGCGGGAACACATCTCGCTAGTGGATTTGGTAATAGAACTGCTCGACGCGCGTATACCGCACAGCAGCCGCAACCCGGATTTAGACGCGATAGCGGGAGACAAAAGCCGTGTCATTCTATTGAATAAAGCAGACCTTGCCGCGCCGGTTATCACAAAGGCGTGGCTTTCATATTTTGAGGAGAACGGACACGCGGCAATCGCCTTTGATTCCCGCGGGAAAGCGGGGCTTTCCAAATTGGAGGAGCTCGTTAACAGGCTGACGGAAGAAAAGCGACAGCGGCAGAAAGCGCGAGGCAGGACGATTACGTTAAAGGCGATGGTCGTGGGGATACCCAACGTGGGCAAGTCCACGTTTATCAACCAACTTGCCGGGCGGGCGGGCGCGGTAACGGGCGACAAGCCCGGCGTAACCAGAGGCAGGCAATGGATAAAAGCGAAAGCGGGCTTTGACTTGCTCGACACGCCCGGCGTGCTCTGGTCTAAGTTTGAGGATGCGGCGGTGGGCGTGAAGCTTGCCGCGACCGGAGCCGTTTCGGATGATATTTTAGACAAGGTGACCCTGTGCGAGGAACTGTTGAAGATACTTTCGGAAATCAACCCGAAATCGTATTTGGAGCGGTATAAACTCCCGGATTTAAACATGGACGTCGGCGAACCGGTTGCCGGCGGTAACGCCGCAAGCCGCGCGCTGCTTGAAAAAATCGGAATCGCGAGAGGCTTTAAATTAAAAGGCGGCGCCGTCGATACCGAACGCGCCGCGATAACCGTGTTGGATGAGTTTAGAGGGGGTAAGCTTGGGCGGGTAAGCCTGGAACGCCCTTTTTGAAAACCTTAACGTCATCACTTGACTTCCCCCGCGAACTTTAAAAGCCCTTCCTCAAAATTAACGCCGAAGCGGATATCCGTTCCGGCGTTTTTGGTGCGCCGGATGCTCCCCACGGTAAAACCCACGGCGATTTCCGCCGCGCGGGTAAGCGAACGGCCGTTGACCAACGCGGAAAGCAGCGCGCTTCCGAACACGTCGCCGGTTCCGTGGTAGTATCCTTCTATGCGTTCCGCCGCCGCGTAATGTATTTCGCCCGTGGCGCGGTCGAATGACGCGGCGCCCAGTTCCGATTCGTCAAAGTACACGCCGGTCAGCACGATTTGCTTGCAGCCGAGTTTCGCGAGGCGCTTAAGCAAGCCTTCGATATATTCCTTCGTATACGGGCCTTCTTTGAAATCTTCCTCGAGCATAAGCGCCGCTTCCGTGATATTGGGCACAATCACGTCCGCTTTTTCGCAAAGCTTCCGCATTCCCTTCGGGAAGTCCGCCGGGAAGATTTTATACAGCGCGCCGTTGTCCGCCATAACCGGGTCAACGAGTATCAAATTTTTTTCGTTCCCGAAGCGGCGGAAAAATTCCGCGACGATGTCTATCTGCTCAAACGAGCCGAGGAAGCCCGTGTAAATCGCGTCAAATTCCAACCCGAGGCTTTGCCAGTGGTCGGCGATGGGCAAAATGTCTTCCGTCAAATCGCGGTAGGTGAAGCCGGTCAGCCCGCCGGTGTGCGTGGAAAGCACCGCGGTGGGTACGGCGCTGCATTCGATGCCCGCGGCGGATATAATCGGAATCGCCACCGTAAGCGAGCAACGCCCGAAGCATGAAATGTCGTGTATGGCGGCGACGCGTTTTTGCCGTAACATAGAAAAACCTCCCAAAAATATTTTGGAGGCTATAATACCCGCATGCAAATGAACGGGCAACGGAAATTTGTTTTTGCACCGGTACAAAAAAAACCCTTGACCTTTATGCAACTTTACGGTTTAGTATCATTTAAAAGTAAAATTTGCGGAGGATTTTTTTATGGACAGTTTTGTGGCGCGGCAGCCTATTTTCGATTCGGATTTAAATGTTTACGCGTATGAACTTCTATATCGGAGCAGCCGCGTAAAAAACAGCTTTGATTTTAATACTAATTTGGACCTCGCTTCCTCAAAAGTGATTATGGACAGCTTTCACGATATCGGTCTTGAAAAAATAACGGGGGGGAAAAAGGCTTTCGTCAACTTTACCTCGCATTTGCTTGAAATTAACGCGGCTACGCTGTTCCCGAACCAAACGCTTATTATTGAAGTGATGGAGAATATCGCCCCCACCGCCGACGTTTTGGAGAATTTAAAAAAGCTGCGCGGCATGGGTTATAAAATTGCCTTGGACAGATATGAATATTTCCCGGATAACTGCAGCCTGCTTGACGTGGCGGACATCATCAAAATCGATTTTATGTCGCTTGATACCGACAGGATTAAAAACACCATCGCGCATGTGGACCTCCGCCGTACAAAACTGCTGGCGGAAAGGGTAGAGTCCCAACGGGATTTTGAGTTTGCCAAGTCTATCGGGTTCACCATGTTCCAGGGGTATTTTTTTGAGACGCCTTCTATCATATCCGGTAAGGGCATCGACCCGATGAAAATGAACTGCATTAAGCTGACGCAGTTAGTTTGGCAGAAAAACGGCGACTTGAACTACAAAAAACTCGCCGATATCATCAAGCAGGATTTGGCGCTGTCTTATAAAATTTTGCGCTTGGTCAATACCATGCATTACGAGCAGCGCCATGAAATAACCGATATCAAGCAGGCGTTGGTCATACTGGGTGAAAAGGATATCCGCAAATGGGTCTCGCTTATAGCGATGGCGGGGTACGTCAAGGGCCGGCCGGATGAACTGATGCGCAAAAGCCTGGTTCGCGCCCGGTTCATGGAGCTTTACGCCATCAAGCGCGGTATGCCTCAGAACGACTCCGACATGATGTTTTTGACCGGAATGTTTTCGCTGCTTGACGTAATACTGCAGCGGCCTATGCAGGAATTGCTTTTCAAACTTTCAATCCCCGAAAAGGTGGAGAGCGCGCTTACGACGGAAAAGGGCGAGGCGGCGGATTTGTTGAACTACCTGCGTGTCAGCGGAAAGGGCGACTGGGACGCCGCCGCCAAAATTTACGCAAGGTTTCCGCAGCCCGTCCCCGATTTACAAAAGCTTCACTTCGAAGCCATTGAATGGTGCAATACGGTTATGAATACATAAAAAAAATTATGAGGGGGCTGCATTTTTTATGCGCTACGGCTATTTTGACAACGACCGCCGGGAGTACGTTATCGACCGGGTGGACGTGCCCGTGTCCTGGACCAATTACCTCGGCACGGAAAATCTGGTGACCGTCCTTTCCCACAACGCGGGCGGGTACTCGTTCTACAAATCTTCTGAGTTCCATCGCATGACGCGGTTCCGGCCGAACGGCGTCCCGTTGGACAGGCCCGGGCACTACGTCTACATCCGGGACGACGACACCGGCGAATACTGGACCGTCTCCTGGCAACCCGTGGGCAAAGACCTTTCCAAGGCGAAATATGAATGCCGTCACGGGCTCTCTTATTCCACTTTCTCCTGCGACTACAACGACATACGGGCGAGCCAGACCTTGTTCATTCCCATAGGGGACGACGCGGAGCTTTGGGACGTGCGCATAAAAAATAACGGCGGGAAGCCCCGTCGTCTCAGCGTGTACTCCTATGTGGAATTTTCCTGGCACCATATTTTAATCGACAACCAAAATTTCCAGATGAGCCTGTACTGCGCCGGTTCCAATTACGGCGAAGGCGTAATCGAAAACAACCTTTTCTACGAAAACAACAGCTATCAATACATGACCGCGAGCTTTGAGCCGGACGGGTACGACTGCACCCGCGACGAATTCCTCGGTTCCTACCGCACGGAAACCAATCCGATTGCGGTAGAAAAGGGCGAATGCTCCGGCTCCGCGCAGCTTACGGGCAACCACTGCGGCGCGCTGATGAAGCGTATCACCCTCGACGCCGGCGGCGAAACGCGCCTTGTGTTCATGATGGGCGAAGGCAACCGCGCCGAAGCCCTGCGCGTAAAAGAAAAGTACGGCGATTTCGCCAATGTGGACAAGGCTTTCGACGCGCTGAAAAAGATCTGGGCGGGCAAATTGGAAAAATTACAGGTCAAGACCCCTCACGAGGGCATGAACACGAGCCTTAACACGTGGAACCTTTATCAGGCGGAAGTCAACGTAATGTTCTCGCGCTTTTCTTCCTTTATAGAAGTGGGCGGGCGCGTAGGCCTGGGCTATCGGGACACCGCGCAGGATTCCATGTGCATCCCCCACTCCAACCCGTCCAAATGCAAGGAGAGAATCCTGCAGCTGCTGCGCGGGCTGACCGCCGAAGGGTACGGCATCCATTTGTTCGAGCCCCGTTGGTTCGACCCCGCCTCTCAGGAAAAGCGCATGGTTTCCCCCACCATCGTCCATACGCCCGACACCAACGCGGTGCTGCACGACGCGGCGAACGCCTGTTCCGACGACGCGCTGTGGTTAGTGTCTTCCATTGTGGAATATATTAAGGAAACCGGCGAGCAAGACTTCCTCGACGAAGTGCTGACTTACGCCGGTGGCGGAAGCGGTTCCGTCTACGAGCATATGACCAGGATTCTCGATTTCTCCGCCGAGCAGGTGGGCGCGACGGGTATTTGCAAGGGGCTTCGCGCGGACTGGAACGACTGCCTTAACTTGGGCGGCGGCGAAAGCGCGATGGTTTCCTTCCTGCATTACTGGGCGATTAATAATTTCCTTGACCTGCTTCGCTATCTGGGGCGTAAAGACGATATCGCCAAATACGAGGCGATGGCGGAGAAAGTGAGAACCGCCTGCGAGACGGAGCTTTGGGACGGCAAGTGGTATATCCGCGGCATCACGTCAAAGGGTCGCAAAATCGGGACGGATAAAGAGGAATTCGGCAAAGTGCATATGGAGTGCAACACCTGGGCGGTGTGTTCCCAGGCCGCCGGGCGGGAGCGCGGCATCATGGCGATGGACGCCGTGGACGAATACCTGTATTCCCCCTACGGGCTGCACCTCAACCTGCCCGCCTTTGAAACCCCCGACGACACCATCGGTTATGTAACGAAAGTGTACAAGGGCGTAAAGGAAAACGGCGCGATTTTCAGCCACCCCAACCCGTGGGCGTGGATAGCCGAGTGTATACTGGGGCGGGGTTCCCGCGCCATGAAATACTACGACGCGCTGCTTCCCTATAACCAGAACGACAATATCGAAGTCCGCCAGTCGGAGCCTTATTCCTACTGCCAGTTCGTTTACGGGCGCGACCATTCCCTTTTCGGGAAGGCGAACCACCCGTGGATGACCGGAACGGCGGGTTGGGCGTATTTCGCCGCCACACGCTACATGCTCGGGGTGCGCCCCGGCTTTGACGGAATTGATATCGACCCGTGCATCCCCGCCGATTGGGACGGCTTTGAAGTGACCCGGGTGTACCGGGGCGCGGAGTATAGTATCAAGGTAGAGAACCCCAACGGCGTGGAAAAGGGCGTCGTCTCGGTTTCCTTAAACGGCGAGGCGGTTGACGGAACGGTTCCCGCGCAGCCCGCGGGCAGTGTGAATACGGTGAAGGTGGTAATGGGATGATTCGTTTCGGAACCGGCGGTTGGCGCGCGTTAATCGGCGACGATTTTACCAAGGCGAACGTGGAGAAACTCATGACCGCGCTGGCGCTTAAAATGAAAAAGGAAGGCTCGGACAGCCGCGATTTTGTCATAGGGTACGACCGGCGTTTCCTTTCCCGCGAGGCGGCGGAGTGGGCGGCGGGCGTGATGGCGGCGCAAGGCATTCACACGTTCCTCATACGGAAGGAAGCCCCCACGCCGCTCATCATGTACACGGTGAAGTATTACAACGCGGCTTACGGGATGTCCGTCACCGCGAGTCACAACCCCGCGCTGTACAACGGCATTAAAATTTTCAGCGGCGGCGGGCGCGACGCGGACGAGACGGTTACGGCGGAAATTGAAAAGTTTATCGACGGGTTGGAAGCGGACGACGTGAAAGCGGCGACGCTTGAGGAAGGCGTTAAAAACGGCGTAATCAGCGTAATCAACCCGCAGAATTTATACATCGACAGCATATTGCGCACCATCAACACGGACGCGGTGCGCTCGAAGGATTTGAAGGTCGCGTTGGACCCCATGTACGGCGTGAGCAAGACCTCCCTGCAGACGATACTGCTGACCGCCCGCTGCGACGTGGACGTTATCCACGACCGGCACGACACGCTTTTCGGCGGCCGGCTGCCCGCCCCCAATTCCGATACGCTTAACACCCTGCGCAACCATGTGTTGGAGAATGGTTCGGACATCGGTATCGCCACCGACGGCGACGCGGACCGCATAGGGGTTATAGACGAGAAGGGAAATTTCCTGCACCCGAATAAAATCCTCGTGCTGCTGTATTATTACCTGCTAAAGAGTAAAAACTGGAAAGGCCCTGTGGTGCGCAACATTTGCACCACGCATATGTTGGATAAAATCGCGGCGTCCTTTGGTGAAAAATGTTACGAAGTGCCGGTTGGGTTCAAGCATATTTCCGCGAAAATGAAAGAAACCGGCGCGATTGTGGGCGGGGAATCTTCCGGCGGGCTGACCGTGCGGGGGCATATCGAAGGCAAGGACGGCATCTACGCGGCGGCGCTGCTCGTCGAGATGATGGCGGTCACCAACAGCAAACT
>JAISWA010000188.1 GCA_031271275.1 Clostridiales bacterium
ACATAGGCGAGGTCGCGCAGCTTGAAATAATTGCTGCCCTCTATGTTGTACGCCTCAAAACTTCTGCTGCCCCCGTTTATAAAAACTTCCGAAGCCGTGGGGCTTACCGTAATGCCGGAGGCGGGCGGCGCGGCGGGTTGTACCGGTTCGGCGGGCGGCGCGGCGGGCTGTGTTGGCGTTGTCGAGGTCGCAGGCGCTTGCGCTAGCGCTGTGCCGCCATTGATGAGGGCTACCGTGGATTGCCTTTGTGTCGAGGTCATGGACGCGCTGCCATCGGGATTGACGACAAGGCCGTACATTTCGTAGGCGTACAGATAGCCGCCGTCGCCGTCAAAGGTGGCGTTTATCCAGTTAGTGCTGCCGGACTGCATCGGTTTTGCTCCCCACGTTTCCCAATTTCCGGCTTTGTTGGCGTATTGGAACTGATAGAAACGATCTCTGTCAAAGCTGCCCGTAAGGTCAATTTGCCCGCCGGACTGATTCGCCGTAACCGTTATCGGGTCGTTGACCGTAACCGTTAAGGGATAAGGGCATTCAACCGGTTGGGAGTTTTCTAACCCGGAACCTGTACGCGCTATGGTTGTAATGCGGAATTTATAGGATGTGGCAATCTGAGCGGGATGGCCGGGTTCGGTTGAGGCTTTTGTGATTATCGACGGAATCACTTGATATTTAGCGTTCATTCCGCTAAAGTCGCTTGCGTCTACCCATGTCGCGCCATTGTCGGTTGAGTATGATACGAGAAAGCACCAAACCGCGTCTCTGTTGCCGACAAAATCCCATAGAAGCGCGGGCGCGCCGTTTACAATGTCAAACCTCAGATTGCCCGCGTTTTGGCCGGAGGGCGGCGACCCGGGCTGTACCGGTGTTACCGGCGCTGCGGGTTGTTCGGGCTGCGCGGCGGGTTGGGCGGGTACTGCCGGTGTTACCGGCTGCGCGGGTTCGCCTCCGGCAAATGATTGAACGGTAAAGCCGAAATCCCTTGCACGAGCTTCCGTCCAAGTATCGTATGCAGCGTAAACAACGAGATTGGCAGGTATTTCAAAAACTAAATTAAGACCGGCATCGGCAATAGTATACTCAAACGCGTATTCATTGAATGTTTCTCCTTCATATAGATAAAGCTCGGTCAGCGCGTCACAGTCAATGAACATACCACTTGGAATATCCATAGCGGTTTTCCAATGAACTGTTCTTAGTGCCGTACAACCATCGAACTGTTCCGTATAATCTATTGTTCCGCTTGGGTTTTTCGTCTTAACCACCGTAGCCGGTATGGTTATACTGGTAAGCGACGTACATTCCTTAAAAGCGCGGCTGCAAATTTCGTCCACACTATCCGGGATTATTACGTTATTTAATGCGTAACAACTTTGAAACGCGGAAAAGCCAATCGCCTTTAAGCCGTTGCCAAGGTTTAAACTTGTCATATCATCACACAGCATAAACGCTTCTTGCCCGATATAGGTAACGCTGTCGGGAATCGTAACGCTTACATAATCGTCCATGTAAAACGCCCTCATCCCGATTTCCGTCACCGTTTTCCCGTCAATCTCGCCGGGTATCACCAAATTGACGGAATCCCCGGCATAGCCCGTAATCGTAATGCCGCCGTCGTTATTATCTTCGTATGTAAAATCGGTGGAGGGCGGCGGCGGAAGTTCTATTCCCCCGCCGTATTGGTACGGCGCGGATTTCGCTACGATTGCGCTGTCCTGTATATCGTAGAAGCAAACGAGAAATTCATACTTGCCGTTGTTTACCATAAATTCAGATACATCTACTTGCGCGGTGGTGCCGCTCATCTTTGTTGGGATATAAGTCGATCCGACAAACGTTCCGTCCCGGTAAACATAAATGGCGTAGGTTAAATCAACCATACCGGTCGTATCGAACAAATCCGGGTCTTGCACGTTGAAGCTGACAATCCCGCTTGCGCCGTCCACCCATTGCGGGTTATACGGCGTTCTGCCGTCGCCGTTGGGGCCGCTTATGGTTTGCGCGTTGTTGTACCTGTCATCCGCCGCGAACACATTCATGGGTAACATAGATAGCGCCATGATTAACGCCAACGCGAGGGACAGCCATTGTTTTGTACGTTTCATCTGCTAAAACCTCCTAAATTTTGTGCCTTGCGGCAATTTTACTGAAACCGCTTACAGCGGTTTGGCGGCGAATAATTCCGCCGCGCCGGTACTAATTCCTCGCCGTTTCGCCGCAGCCGCTCATACTTCTCCAACGTCTCCTTCACCAGCCCTTCATGGACATACCCGCCGGCGCAGCCGTCGAAGGTTTCCCGCCAATAATCGAACCCGCCGAATGTGAAGAAGTCGCGCGTCAAGGAACCCGATTGAGAGGGCGAGACGGCGATAAACGCGTTTTCAATACCGTTTTTGCGCAGCGTGTTCATCATCCGTATGCCGCCGGTTTCCATCTCATAGATGAAAATATCCGGCTTGACGGACACAATCTCCGCTATGTCTTTTCGCGGGTCGCCGCAAGTGCCGATAACATAAAACCCGAGTGATAGCCGTTTTATCGCTTTTTGGATTTGCCGCAGCATATGCTTGTCGCGGTGGGCGATATAGACGCTGTAAACCCCGCCCCTGCCTTTTTTCCAAACTCCGCGGAGCCGGGAGTGCAGTCCGGCGCGTACCTTCTTTACCTTAAAAAAGAAATTATTCCCATTCCATCACCTTCCCTGCTAAAATTCGCTTGGTTTTGCCCCTTTTCTTCACGGCTTTTATTGTATCTGCAGGGTATAAGAAATGTAAATGGACTATATTCCAAGAAAAAACAAAATTTAATCCATAGGAAATTCTGCAAATCTATGGATTATTTTCACGGGGAAACGCTATAATCAAGCAGTTTCCTATGACAGTACAAAGCGGCTCCGCCGCTTGTTTTCCGCAATTCGTCATAGGAAACTGCACATTGCGCGTTCCGTTGGCTTCAAAACGGAACGCTATAATCAAGCAGTTTCCTATGACACAAAAAAAACGGCCCCGAAGCGGAGCCGTTCCTGTTGATGGGCGTTTATTCTTCATTTTCTGTATACGGTATCATGGGCAAACGGACGGTTACGGTCACGCCCTTTCCGGGCGCGCCGCGAACCGTCAGCCCGTACTTTTTACCGTAGCGGGTACGGATGCGCCGCTGTATGTTGGGCAGCGCGACGCCTTCCAACGAACGCTCCTTATACTCAAGCTCGTCCGCCGCGTCGAGCGTTTTTTGCAGGGCTTGTATTTCCGCTTCGGTCATGCCCTTGCCGTTGTCGGCCACTTCAAACACGATACCCTCGCCGGCGACGCGCCCCGTGACGGTCAAACGGCAATCGTCCGGCTTGTTCCCCATCCCGTGGGTCATGGCGTTTTCGACAATCGGCTGCAGGATATGCGACGGTATCGCGTATTCCACTAACCTGTCGTCCATGTCGACGGTGATTTCATATTTCCCGCCGCGCCGGATATTCATGATAGCCGTGTAATTGCCTAAAATATCCAGTTCCTTGAAGGTGTGGATTTCTTCCTCGGATTCGTTCAGGCTTCGTATCATGCCCGCGAGGTTACGCATGACGGCGGCGGTCTTTTCGGTTTCGCCCCTCTCCGCAAGCCCCTCTAAGCAATCCACCACATTGTAGAGGAAGTGGGCGCTTATTTGCGTTTGCAGCAGGCCGATTTGCATATTGTCGGCTTTTTCAATCATCGGGCTTACCATTTTTGAGGAAAGAATGCGGTACAGCGCTGCCAACACGCCCGCCAACGCCAACAGGGTAACAGCGGACAGGGTAATGAACATCCGCTCCGCGTAACGCAGGGCGTCTTTGGTGACGGCGGTGGCGACATACAGGCTGCTCCCCGTAACTTGCGTGACCGTAACCGATTCGTAGCGCCGCTCAAGCCCGGCGGCGTCCTGCCCGTCCAACTCCTGCCGGGTTGACAGCAGCACCTTCCCGTCCAGAATAATGGCGGAATCCATCCCGGACACCGTGTTCAGCCGTATCATGGCGCGGCGCATTTTCGCGGTATCGGAAAGCGCCGCCACATAGCCTACGGGCGGCGTCATGGTCAGCCCGCGCCCGTATACCGGGCTGACAAGGCAGAAGTAACGGATTCCGTCCAGTTCAACCACCGAATAGGCGGGGACGGTTCCCGCCGCAATCTCCGCGTACAGTTTCCCGCAGGCTTCGTTGCTCACGCCGCCCGTGAACCGGAAAAACGTGCCGTCCGTTGTGAAGGTGATTATGCTGTCCGTGTCGATGTTGGGGTAAATGGCTTTGCGGATGATTTCGGAAACGGCTTCGGCTTTTTCGTAATAGGCAGCCGAATCCCGCTCGGCAAGAAATGCCTGCACATAGTCGCTGCCCGACAGCGCCGAGGACACCGCCGCCATACGCGACAGTTCGTCGTCAAGTTCCATCAGCAGGCTGTTTTCCGCCATTTCAACGGCTTGCTCCGCGCTGTGGCGTATACCCCGAAACACGGTTAGTTGGTATACCCACCACATGGCGAGGACGACGGCGGTATAAAGCGCAATAATAACGAGGAACCGCTGCCGGAGTTTCCTGCCGCGCGGAAACGGCTTACGGTTGCTTGCCATACTCCGCCTCACGGAAGCTCGTCGGGGAAACGCCGTGCTTCTTGTGGAACACGCGGGTGAAGTATAGCGGGTCGCTGTAGCCGCAGCTAATGGCGACTTCCCGTATCGGCTTCAGCGTCGTCCGCAAAAGCGTTTCGGCGTGCCCCAAGCGTATGGCGTTGAGGTGGGAGGAAAACGTAGTCAGCATATGCTTTGAGAACAGGTTGCAGATGGTCCCCACCTTTACCTCAAAACGCGCGGCAACCGTTTCAAGCGTATGGTTCATGGCGTAATGGTTGTGGATGAACTGTAAAATCGCGTTAAGCTTCGACGACGAAGTTTTCCGGACCGCCTCGGGGACAACATAGTCAATCTTGCAGGCAAGGCGGTCCAACAGGTCAATGAGGTCGCTGTCCGCGACGGGTTTTACAAGGTAATCGAAGCCGTGGGACAAAAACAGCTTCCGCACTTCTTTGTGTTCGTTGTACGCGCTTACGATAACGAACAGCGGGCGGAAGGTTTCGCCGCTCATTTCTTCCATAAGCTGTATGCCGCCGAGTTCCGGCATTTTCAAATCGCTAAGCACCACGTCGGGGCGGGTGGCGCGTATTTCCGCCAACGCTTTCAGGGGGTTGGTGTCCGCGCCGGTGATTTTAAACCCGCTGTCGGCAAACAGCCTGCGCCGCGCCCAATACTTATCCAGAATAATTTGGTCGTCGTCCACGAGATATACCGTATGCAAACTTGAACCGCCTCCGTTTCCGTTCTGTGATTGCGCCCTGTGATGGTGCCCTGTGATTGTAGCACACAAGACCTTCAAATCATATGCTGTATATTCTTTTTACATAGAATATACTCACATTTTTCATGACTTGCCGGGCAGCCCGTGCTATACTGGAATTATCAGTATGGGGAGGATGCGGTCATGGGATTTTGGTCAAAGGCGGCCCGCCTGTTGCTATGCGTCTGTATGCTCGGCGGCGCGGCATCCTGCGCTTCGCCGGACGAGGAACAGGCGGACGAAAAAATCACCGTGCGCCTTGCCGCGCCGTTAAACAGCTACATACAGGATTTCGACACCAACCGCTACAAGCGGTGGCTTGAGGAAAAGACCGGGCTTACCATAGAAATGACGTGGCTGCCGTCCGAGGACGCGGAGCGGATTGCCCGGCAGCAGCTTCAAACCGGGCAGGGACTGCCCGACGCTTACGTGGGCTTCGGGAACCTTTCGCTGTTCCAAAACCCGAATATCCAACACTACGGCGAGCAGGGGCTGATTATCCCCCTGAACGGCTATATAGAGGAACACGGCGTAAACGTGAAGGGGCTGTTTGCCGAGCTGCCGGAGCATCGTATCAGGGAGCTGATGACCTCGGCGGACGGAAGCGTTTACTTCATGCCGGGGTTCAGTTCTTCCACCATCACGCGGTATCAGCGTTTTATGTGGGTCAATAGGGGATGGCTCGACGCGCTCGGCATGGAAGCCCCGACTACCACGGGCGAGTTCCGCGATATGCTGCTCGCTTTCAGGGACGGCGACCCGAACGGCAACGGCGTTTCCGACGAGATACCGATGGCCGGGACGGAGGACGCCTACGGCAAGCAACCTTATGATTATTTGATGAACGCTTTCATTTATAACGACAGCGGCAATTCTTATCTGGTTCCCGAAAACGGCGTTCTGCGTTTCGCGCCCGTCAACGGGGCGTGGCGGGACGGGCTAGCGTATCTGCGCGGGCTGTTTGACGAGGGTTTGTACTCGCCCCTCAGCTTTACCCAGGACGACCAACAGTTTAAGCAGTTGGCAAACGACCCCCGCGATATACTCGGCGCGTTCCTTTCCCCCGGCATTACCTTCACGGTCTTGCAAAACTCGCCGGAAATAATGGCGCGTTATGTGGGCATCGGGCCGCTTGCCGGGCCGGGCGGCGTCCGGCGCTCCACGGTTTTCACCGCGCTGCCCAAGCCGAACGGCGTTATCACTTCGGCGTGTAAAAACCCGGAGGAAGTTTTCAAGCTGTTTGACCTTATGCTCTCCGAGGAAGCCTGCCTGATGGGGCGCTACGGCGAGCGGGGCGTTGACTGGGATTTTGCCGGCGCGGGGGAAGTGAGCATTTACGGCACGCCCGCGACGGTTCGCGTTATCCGTCAACTTTGGAACACGACGCAGAACAAACACCTGATGCAGATTGCGCCCTATGTTTCCCGCCCCAAATTTTCAGGCGGCGTCACATGGGACGGCAACACAACGGACGGGGAATACATGAACGCGCAGGCCGCGCTGCTGTACGCCGGTCACGACCCGAAGGAATATGTGCCGACGCTGATTTTTACGCCGGAGGAAGAAGCCGCGGTACACGAAATACGCGCCGGTATCGAGGCGCGCGTCAGGGAAGCCGCCGCCGGATTCGTTACCGGCGAACGGGACATAAATAACGACGCCGAGTGGGAAGGGTATCTGCGGGAGTTTGAGGACTTGGGGCTTGCGGCGTTTTTGGAGAGGGCGCAGGCGGCGTATGACAGGGTGAAGGGATAAATGGGTGGCGATTGCTTCAAAGGCGTGACAAAGCCGTACATAACGGGAAAAGGAGCTAAAATGACGGACAAGACCGCAACAGGTTGGGAACGCGATAACCGGACTCATTTTGACGAAATTGTGGCAACCTATAATAAAGCAAGGTGGGAATATCCGGTTGAGCTGTACTCGGATATTATGGCTTATTTGCAAACGGGAGACAAAAAAGCCGTTGAAATTGGCGCGGGAACAGGCATAGCGACGGCTCCGTTTATCAACGCGGGTTACAGTGTGACCGCCGTTGAGATGGGTGTTAATATGGCTGCCTTTATCAAAAACAAGTTCAGGAATGACAAAAATTTTAATGTTATCGTTTCTGATTTTGAATCAGTAGACCTGCCACACAACGCCTATGATTTGGCGTATGCCGCTTCTGCTTTTCATTGGGTGGATGCAAAAACCGGATGTCCGAAAGTGTTCAACCTGTTGAAAAGCGGCGGTACATTCGCTTTATTCCGAAACAATGCGGTTCCGCTTGATGACAACATACTGCATGAGGAAATCCAAGGTGTATATAAAAAGTATTATTACAAAAATTATAAGCCTTTTCCGCGACCAATCCGCGTTATGGATATGTCTGCCGAAGATTTTTTAGCGCCGATGGAGGTTCACAGAGGGTTTCGGTTTGAAAGCATGGAAGCGTATGGATTTGAAAGCGTCACAATGAAACTGTATAAAACCTCAAAAACATACAGCGCGGAAGCGTATTTAACGCTTCTGGACACTTATTCTGACCACAGGGCATTACCCGACGATGACAGAGCAGCTTTGTATACGGGAATCAAAGAAGCGATACTGCGGCATGGAAATCAACATGAATTGTGCTTTATTTTTCAATTATACATGGGGAGGAAACCATAAAAATAAATATTCGCGAACCGAAATCTGTTCGAGCGCGGCTTTTGTTGAATTGTTACAGGAACTGGGCTGGAGGGATTCGAACCTTCGTATGATGGAGTCAAAGTCCATTGCCTTACCGCTTGGCGACAGCCCAAAGTTTTTTTACCGCCCTAAACATGCGCAAAGGATTATACCACAGGAGCTTTGGAGCGTCAAACAAAAAGCCCGGCATAAACCGGGCTCTTTGCCTCATTTAATTATTTGCTTTTGCTGCTTTTGCCGCTGTCAATATTGAACTCGTCGGGGAATCCCGACCTGTCGGACTTCTTTGCGTTGTTATTGGCGTCCGTATTGTTTTTCTTTTTATTGTCGTCCATACCGTTAACCTCCCTTCACTGCCGGCGCGACCGGCGGAACCCGCCAATGCCCGGTAAGTATTGCGAGAGTCGCCTCTACGGTTAATAGTATGGAACACGCGCAAGAAATTTATACATTATCAAGAAAATAATGCTAATAAAATAAGTTTACATTCCGGACATAATTTGTTCAATATCGGATTTTATAATGGGCGTAAGCGATAAACACGCGGCTTCAGCGCCGCGAACGAAAGGATGACCCATAAACATGTATGAGTACAAAGAGGAAATCGTTATCGAGCCGGAAGCGCCGGTAAAACCCGCGCGCGAGGCAAAGCCGAAGAAGGGTTTCGGGTTTAAACGGACGATAGCGTTGGTGTGCCTTTCCGTAGTGCTTGGGGCGGGCACGCTTGGAGGGGGAGTAGGCGCGGGGATTATGCTGACGCGTCATTTCCTTCCGGAAAAAACGCAAACGCCGGGCGCGGAAGCGTGGCCCGTATTCTCTTACGGGGAAAACGACGTCAATGTCGTACCGATGGAAGTCAAGCTGACTTCTTTTTCCGAATTGGTGAAAGACGTAGCCCAGTCGGTAGTGAGCATAAACGTCACCGGAACGGCGCAGGGCTTATTCGGTATAGCGGAATCGCAGGGCGCGGGTTCCGGCTTTATCTACGATATAGACGAGGAATACGTGTACGTGGCGACAAACAACCATGTGGTCGCGGGAATGTCTTCCGTCAATATTTCCCTGGACGACAAAGAGACGGTTGAGGCAAAAATCGTAGGGCTTGACTCGCCGTCCGACCTTGCCGTCATCGCCGCGCTCAAAAAGGACGTTGACGCGTTGGGCATCCCGTACAAGGCGGCGAAGCTTGGGGATTCGTCCCTGCTCGCCATGGGCGACCAGGTAATCGCCATGGGAAATTCCCTTGGCGCGGGTCAAATCGTAACATACGGCATCATCAGCGCGGTTAACAAGCAAGTGAATGTCGAAGGCAAGAAACTGGACGTTATGCGAACGGACGCGGCAATCAACATGGGCAACAGCGGTGGCCCGCTGGTCAATTCAAACGGCGAGGTTATCGGAATCAACACGGTAAAATTCTTTGGCGACGGAATAGAGGCAATGGGCTACAGCATACCCATTAACAACGCGAAGGAAATTCTGGAAGGCTTGCGCGTGGACGGCGTAATCAGGAAACCGTACATCGGGATATTAAAGCCTCAAACGGTGAACGAGAGCGTTATGGCGCAGTACAACCTTCCGTCAACGGGCGTGTTGGTTTCCGGCGTGGATGAAAACAGCGGAGCGGCGGAAGCCGGGCTCGAACCTTGGGATTTAATCGTCGGCTTAAACGGCGAAAAAATTGCTTCCGCGGAGGATTTGGCAGCCAAAATTTCAACCGCGCAAGTCGGCGACGAAGTCCGACTGGAAGTTTACCGGAACAATGAGAAGTTGGAATTAACCGTTGTCCTCGGCATGGCGAGCGGGGAGGAATAAACCGCTCCTACTAATCTTCTCAAACCGTCCCTGTGCG